>CAYFHL010000099.1:0-5248 GCA_964342955.1 uncultured bacterium | reverse complement strand
ATATTAGTATATTGCACATCTAAACCTGTTAATCGGTAATTACCTGCTGCATCTTGTGATAACAATAGGCTAGATAACGCGATAATACTTAACATGACTTTTTTCATTATTATTCTCCTCCTAAAAATTATATTATATTTTTTAAAACCAGGTTAATTACTCATAAAACTCAAAAGTAATTATCATATCGACCAGACAAGATAGGGAAAAAATGTGATTTGTATCAAGAAAAATTATTTTTTATATATTAAATGTGATATAGATCACCTTTTTGGTTGATTTCTTTTTTTTGCCAAACGGACTAAAGAAAGCAAAAAAATGATTAAACCAGAGATCATCATAATTCTTGACCATGCCCATGTCGGTAAGTAATTCCATAAATTTGTAAAATATTCAACCATTATAGTATTATAAATTTACCCAGGCTGGTCCATCACCCCCTTCAGGAGGAACCCAATCTATAATTTGATAAGGATCCATTATATCACAGGTTTTGCAATGTACGCAATTAGAAAAATTAATTTGTAGATTTTTTTTATCACCATCATCCGTAATTTCATATACATCTGCAGGACAGAAATTTACACATGGGTTTCCATACTCTTCTGCACAAGTTGTTGTACATATATTTGTATCATGAACGTGTAGATGAGGAATTTGATCCTCATCATGTGCTGTTGCAGAATGATAGACATTAGTTACTTTGTCAAAGAAAATTTTACCATCATAGTTGATAGACTTATATTTTTCATTTACTGATTTTTTATTGGATTTAATTTTTTCTAGATTTTTGTGGCCACTTTGACTTTTTAATCTATTTATAAAACCCCATCCTTTACCATTTGTAAACAAACCCAATCCAGTGTTTATTAATCCCGGTATTAATCCATGTTCAAATCCTTGGTGAAAATTTCTCACACTATAGAGTTCTTTTTTCAACCAGCTAGTCTCAATATTTTGTTGGTAATTAGATAAGACCTCATCAGTATAGTTGTTTTTTTCTAATGCTAAAAGTATAGTTTTTGAAGCTTCTATACCAGATTTCATGGCAAGATGAATTCCTTTTAATCTAGCACCGTTAAGAAAACCAGCAGAATCTCCAATAATCATAGCACCAGATACGGTTAATTTAGGTAATGAAAAATAACCCCCCTCAGGCAAGGATTTAGCTCCATAAGCTATCATTTTTCCACCTTTAATAAGAGATTTGACCCAAGGATGTGTTTTTAGTAGTTGTAATTCATGATGTGGGTCAATTGTAGGATCTTTGTAATCTAGGCCAACTACAAGCCCAATATTAAGAATATCATTTTTCATCCCATAAATAAATGCACCACCAAAAATATGATGACCTAATGGAAATCCCATAGTATGTGCAACAAAACCAGGCTTTACACTATCTTTTGGCATTTGCCATAATTCTTTTACTCCAATTGCCCAAACTTGTGGATTTTTATTTTTCATCAAGCTAAATTTATCAATAAGTGATTTAGTTAAATTTCCCCTGCTACCTTCTCCAAACACAGTGACTTTGGAATGTATATCGACGCCTTGATCAAAATTAGTTTTTTTATTGCCATTTTTATCGATACCTTTGTCGCCGGTTCTTACTCCAATAACTTGATTATTATCATACAAAATATTTGATCCTGAAAAACCGCAAAACACATCAATCCCTTCATTTTCACATAGTTTTCCCATCCATCTGGTCAATTGACCTATTGAAGTAATATAGCAATTATGATGACTCATTGACTTAGGTATGTATGGAAAACGAATTTTTTTATTTTTAGTTAAATAATACATGTTTTCATCTATGACTTCAGATTCAAATGGGGGATTATGTTCCAAAAAGTCAGGCATCATTTCTTTAAGAGAGATGGGATCTAAAATTGCTCCTGAAAGAGAGTGAGCACCAATTTCACGTGATTTTTCAATGATTGCAATTGAAATATTTAAACCTTTTTTATCAGAAATTCTTTTTAGATGGTAAGCACTTGAAAGACTGGCACAACCGGCTCCAACAAATAAAACATCAACTTCTAAAACTTGACGATCAGTATCATTCATTTTTTTCTTTTATTGATGTAATCAAATTCGGAATAATATCAAATAGATCACCTACAACTCCATAATCGGCAATTTCAAATATAGGAGCATTCTTATCTTTATTTATCACAATAATATTTTTTGAACTTTTCATCCCAACGACATGTTGAATTGCACCTGAGATGCCTAATGCAAAATATAATTTTGGTGCTACACTTTGTCCTGAGCTTCCAACTTGGTGGTAAGGTGCAAGCCAACCAGAATCAACAACGGGTCTTGATGAAGCTATTTCTGCACCTATTGTATCTGCAAGATCTTTAATGATTTGTAAATGTTCTTCCTTTCCAATTCCTCTACCAACTGCTACAATTGAATTTGCTTGTGATAGATCAACTGATGATTCTTGCTCTTTAAATTTATCTTCAGTTGTTATGCTAATCTCGGACTGGATCGAATTCATAGAAATTTTTTCAATGATTGCATCGTCTTCTATTAAACTGTCAGATCTAAAGGCCCCTGACTGAAATGAAATTATAAGTTTAGAATTTTTTACAGATACATCTGAATTAAATTTCCCTTGATAGATTGATCTAGTTAGTACTAAATCATTTTCTATTTTATAACCAATACAATCTGAAACAAATGGTATATCAAGTCGAGCACTTAATCTTGGGACCCAATCTCGAGCTTCATAAGTATGTCCAAATACAATAATATCTGGACAATATTGTTTAATAATATTTTCTAATGTACTAGTATAGTTTATTGGATTATAATTATCAAGTTGGTCACTTTTAACTTCCAAAATTTTAGAGATATCATATTTTTTTAGTTTATGAGAAGCTTTTTCATTAAATACGACAGCAGTTAGAGTGCCATCACTTGTTTTAGCAATTTCTTGTGCGCCTTTAAGAGCTTCCATAGAAATAGAATTAATAACGCCACCATCTTGTTGAATATAAACTAGGACATTCATAATATTATTCAATTACCTTTATTTCATTTTTTAGTACATTTATAAGTTCTTCAATGATTTCATCATTACTGCCTTCAATATATTTTGTTTCCTTAGATTTTTCTGGAATATAAATTTTCTTTAATTCTGTTTTTGGGTTTAAATCATTAATACTAAGATCAGATATTGAAGTTTTATCAATAGGTTTGTTTTTAACCATCATAATACCTTTTAGAGTTGCATATCTAGGAGTGTTAATACCGGATTGTATGCTAATTGAAGCAGGTATAGATATATTTGAGTATTGAAACCATCCATTTTCTAACTCTCTTTTTACTTTGATAGATTTATTATCAATAATTTCAGTTTCCATAACCAAGGATGCATTTGACATATTAAATAATTCAGACAAAATGATTCCTAATTGTGAATTGCCTTGATCATCAGATTGTAATCCAGTTAGAATTAAATCAAAATTTTCATCTTTTAATTTTTCATAAAAGATTTTGCCAACTGTTAAGATATCATATTTTTGGTAGTCAGTATCAGATATAAATATTCCTCTGTCAGCACCTTTAGCAAGCGCATCTTTAATAACTTGTATTGATGATTCTTTGCCTAAAGTACAAACAACAACTTCACTATCTTGTTTTTCTTTTATTAAAAGAGCTTCTTCTAGAGCGTAGTTGTCACTTTCATTTGAAATCCAAGTTATATTTGTGTCAGAAATAGTGCATTGGTCATCTGATAGGCTTAAGGGTGAGTTTTGATCAGGCACTTGTTTTATTAAAACACAAATCTTCATTAGCATTCTCCATGATGTTCATATATTTTAGATGATAATCAGCTCATAAATTACAAATCATTTAAAAAGATACTACTGAAAAATTTGATAAATAATTATATTTACTAATATTTATATGAACTATTACGTATAATTTATTGAAAATATTTTAAGGAAATATCCATTATTGTTTTTAAAAAATATATTTTATTATTCTACTTATTATCATTTTCTTTTTTATATCCAAAATTTAATGATGAACCATTTTTAGAAAAAAAATATAATAAAGTATTTGATATACAAAAACTCACCAATGTTCCTATTATAGATGGTTTATTCGATAATGAAGTTTGGGATAAGATCCCTTATATTAATGATTTTGTTCAAGAATCGCCAAACCATTTATCAGACCCATCAGAAAAAATGAATGTTTATATAGCTTATAGCTCTGATGCGTTATTTATTTATGCTAAGTTATTTGATCGAGAACCTGAGGAAATAAGTTATCAATTGTCTAACAAAGATGATTGGTATGGAGCGTTTGATGATCGCTCAGATTGGTTTAGTTTTGAAATAGATAGTCAGCATGATCATCAAACAGGGTTTTCATTTGTAGTAAATGCATCAGGAGTCAAATGTGATGAAATGATTTATAATGATGAGTTTTATGATAATGATTGGAATGCTATTTGGGATGCAGAAGTTATGATTGATGAATTTGGTTGGAATGTAGAAATTGAAATACCATTCTCAATGCTAAGATTTAATAAAAGTGAAGAATTTATTTGGGGAATGAATATTACTAGATATATCCAAAGAAAAGATGAAACAATTAAATGGCTAGTATTGCCTGTTGAAATTGATGGTTTATCATCACACTTTGGCCACTTAGTTGGTTTAAAAGGAATATATCCACCAGCTCGATTTGAATTTAAACCATTTTTCCTTTTAGGTTCGACACATTATAATGATATTATACTAAAAGATATTAATTATTCTGATAATCATATTATTGAAAACTATGTAAATAATATATATAGACTTGGATTAGATATGCAGTATAGACCCAATACAAATTCAGTATCTACATTTACTATTAATCCAGATTATGGCCAAGTAGAACTTGACCCACAAGATATTAATTTAACAGCTTATGAAACTTATTTCCCTGAAAAGAGGCCATTCTTTTTGGAAAATAATACACTTTTTAAGACACCTATTGAAGTATTCTATAGCAGAAGAATTGGTCAGGATGAATTTGTTTTGGAAAAGGATAGGAATGGACAAGAGATATGGGAATTAAAAGAAACTATTATTAAGGGAGCAGGAAAATTTACTGGTAAAACCTCTAGTGGATTTTCATATGGAATAATGGGAGCTATTACAGAGCTTTCTAACTCTAATTTATCAGAGTTATCATTTATAACAAATTCAAGTAAAATATTTAATATAGTTAGAAT
>CAYFHL010000098.1:0-5261 GCA_964342955.1 uncultured bacterium | reverse complement strand
AAATTCTTTTACTACTGATAATTCAAATTTTTCTTTTTTTACTAGATCATGCCTTAACCCAATAGAATACTGCTTAATTGAGTCTTTATGCTGCTTAGCAATTTTTTGTAAAACTATTATACAATCTTGATTGTTTAATTTTTCACCTTTATTTATTTGCTCCATTTTTAATTTACCTATTAAATTCCTTAAGGTCATCACCAAGGCTCTATCTTTGTTTTTAATTTCAACTTTTAATTTTGATTGCAACTTTTCAATCATAATAATTAACGCCTATAAATAATTCAAAATTTACTTTAATCAAACCCAATAAACCATAAAGCTTAAATAATAATTTATATATATATCGAATAAAACATAAATTAACACATAGTTAAACACAGATTATTAAATAATGATCAGCAGATAAAATTTAAAAACTTGTTTAGGATATACTATAAATGAAAGAAATATTAAATCAGCTAATTGACCTTTATCATATTGATAATAGATTACAAGAAATAGAATTATTAAAAGGAGACTTACCTGTAACAGTTCAAAAGCAAAAATCTGAGCTAAATGAAATACAATCAGATAATGAAAAAAAAATACATCGAATTAATGAAATTAATAGTGATATAAAAAATAGACAAAATGAAATTGATGATTTTTCAATCAAATTGAAAAAATATAAAGACCAAATTTATCTAGTAAAATCAAATAAAGAATATGAAGCTTTAAGTGTTGAAATTGAACATATGAAAAAAACCATTTCAGAATCTGAAGGTATTATACTAGATTTAGAAATAGAAAAAGCTGATTTGTGTGAAACTATTGAATTTAATGAAAACTCTATTAATGAAATAAATAAGGTCTTAGATATTAATCAAATAAGTCTTAACAAATCCTTAGAGGAAACTCAAAGCGAAGAAAAAAAATTAGATTTAAAGAGAAAAAAACTTTTGTCTAAAATTGAACCATCATTGTTAATCAAATATGAAAATATTTCTTCTTCTAGAGGTGGTTTAGGTATGGCAAGTATTAGAGACAAAGCATGTGGTGGTTGTTATAGCCAATTACCGCAACAAACAATTTTAGAAATAAAGAAAAATAGTGAAATTTATTATTGCCCGTCCTGTGGCTTATTGCTTTTTTGGGATGGTGCAGAAACATTTTAAGGCCAGAGAGATAGTTGCCCTAGTATAAAATATATTAGGGAGGAAAGTCCGAACTCCGCAGGACAGAGTGCCTCTTTAAGGAGGAATTCTTAGTTTATAAATTAAGAATATGGAAAGTGCAACAGAGAGAAGACATCCATTAAAATGGATAAAGGTGAAAGGGTGGTGTAAGAGACCACCATTAGATATGGTAACATATTTAGATAGGCAAACCCCACTCGGAGCAAGATCAAATAGCTCTACGTTGTCCGCGTTTAAGAGCGGGTAGATCGCTTGATTTTAGCTGGAAGGCTAAAACTAGATGAATAACTATCATCCAAATTTTGGATACAGAATTCGGCTTACTATCTGGCCTATAATTATTTTATGATTGATCCCATTTTAAAAATAAAATCTGTAGATAATTCTTCTGTTAAAAAAATAACAGAAAAATTTGTGGTTCCTAATTTAATTGCAAAAATTATGTCTCTTAGAGGCATTGAAAATAATAGTTTATCAAAAAAATATTTTTATCCAAATATCAATAATATTCATGATCCTTTTCTAATGTTTGATATGAAAAAAGCTGTAGATCGAATTTTAAATGCTAAAAAAAATAATGAAGTTTTATTAATATATGGAGATTATGATGTAGATGGCACTACTGCAACAGCCCTACTATTTAATTTTTTTAAATCATTGAAAATGAATGTGTTCTACTATATCCCTAATAGAGAAAATGAAGGCTATGGAATATCAAAACTAGGAATAGATTATGCTAAATCTATAGGTTCAAAACTATTTATAACATGTGATTGTGGGATGAATGATGTAGAACAAATATCTCAATTAAATCAAAGTCAAATAGATGTAATTATTACCGATCATCATAAACAAGGGGAAAGGTTACCTAAAAGCTTAGCTATCTTAAATCCAAATAGGAAAAAATGTCAATATCCATTTAAAGGACTCTGTGGAGCTGGAGTAGCATTTAAATTCGCATTAGCCATTTGCAAATCTGGAAATTTTGAAAAGGCTTTAATTTGGAAACACGTAGATTTAGTAGCACTAGGTATTGCTGCTGATCTTGTGCCAATATCTGATGAAAATAGAATTATTGCATATTATGGATTAAAACAATTTATTAAAGGTACAAATATCGGTTTAAATGCTTTAAAAAAAACATCTAAATTAAATGGAAATAAAATTACTCTTGGTCAGTTGGTTTTTAGAATTGCTCCAAAAATTAATGCTGCAGGTAGACTAGGTGATGCTGGTCGAGCTGTTAAACTTATGTCAACAAACAATCCTATACTTGCTATGGATATTGCAAAAAAATTAGAAGAAGAAAATTGCAAAAGACAAGTAATTACAGAAAAAATTACTAATGAAGCGATTTATTTTGTAGAAAACAAATATGATTTAAAAAAAAATAAAGCAATAATTTTATCAAATGATGGTTGGCACAATGGAGTTATTGGAATAGTTGCTTCTCGAATAAAAGAGCTCTTTTTCAGACCTACAATATTAATTTCCTTAAATAATAAGTCTGGAAATAGAGCCTCTTGCAGGAGCATTCCCGGCTTTAACATCGTAGATGGACTTGATAAAGTAAAAAATACCTTATCAAATTTTGGTGGGCATCCAATGGCTGCTGGATTTTCTATTGAAAAAAATAATATTCAAACTTTTTTTAATGAATTTAATAAAAATGCTAATAAAGCTATCAATAATGAAATTATCAAACCTATTTTATACATAGATTCAGAAATAAAGTTTTCAGATATTACTAATCGTTTAGTTAGCTTTTTAAATTACTTAGAACCATATGGACCTAGCAATAGTAGGCCCCTATTTATTACGAAAAATGTTGAAGTTATCGGTATACCAAAGCTAATTGGGAAAAAACAAGATGTTTTAAAGTTTACTGCAAAACAATCTGAAACAGAAAAGGAGTGTATTGGATTTAATATGGCAAATAATTATGAAAAATTAATCCAAAATAAATTAATAGATATTGTTTTTACAATTACTGAGAATGAATGGAATCAAAAAAAGAATATTCAATTAGATATAAAAAACATAGAGGTCAGAGATAAACATGTCTAATGCATATATTTCTGGTGTTGGTCATTTCTTACCAGAAAAGATAATTACCAATAATGATCTATCAAAATATATGGATACTTCTAATGAATGGATATTAGAAAGAACAGGTATAAAAGAAAGAAGGTATGTTGAGCCTGGAATTGGCCCATCAGATTTAGCAATACCTGCAATAGAAAAAGCACTAGAAAATGCAAATTTATCTGTAAAAGATATTGATTTAATTATTTTTGCTACATCAACTCCTGATTATTATGCACCGGGTTCAGCCTGCTTAATACAACAAAAAATGAACTTCAACAATATTGGCGCATTAGATATTCGAGTTCAATGTTCAGGTTTTATTTATGGTCTATCAATAGCACAGCAATATATTAAAGCTAAAACATTTAAACATATTTTATTAGTTGGTTCAGAAGTTCAATCAACAGCAATGAATTTATCAACCGAGGGAAGAGACACAGCTATCATATTTGGAGATGGAGCAGGCGCTGTTATTATTAGTCCTTGTAAATCTAATCAAGGCATATTATCTGTTCATATGCATTCTGAGGGTAAATATTTTAAAGATTTATGGCTTGAAGCACCTGCATCTAACTCTGGTCATGAAAGATTAACTAAAAATGAATTAAAGGATGGTAAACAATATTTAAAAATGAATGGAAAAGAAGTTTTTAAGCATGCCGTTAAAAGATTTCCCGAAGTTATCTTGGAAGCGCTTGAATATAATAATATGAAAATTAATGATATTAATTTACTTATACCTCATCAAGCTAATCTAAGGATTACTAACTATATTCAAAAAAAATTAGGATTATCAAAAACAAAAGTTTTTTCAAATATTGAAAAATATGGAAATACAACCGCAGCATCAATCCCTATTGCATTATCTGAAGCATTGACTGAAAATAAAATAGCAAATGATGATATTGTTGCGCTTGCTGCATTTGGCTCTGGCTTTACTTGGGCATCATCAATTATAAAATGGAAATCTAAATAAAAGCTTATGGAAAAATTATACTTTAAAGAAGAACACTTTATGTTAAGAGATATGGTTAGAGAATTTTCAAAAAAAGAACTCTTACCAATAGCACAAAAATTAGATGAATCATCTAGTTTTCCCCATGAATCAATAAATAAAATGCGAGAACTTGGTCTTATGGGAATTCCATGGAGTGAAAAATATAATGGAACGGGCATGGATACACTTGCTTTAGTTATCGCTATAGAAGAAATAGGAAAAATTTGTTGTTCAACAGCAGCTACAATGATGGCACATACTAGTTTGGGTACTGCCCCGATTGCAATGTTTGGTACTGATAATCAAAAAGATAAATATCTTCCCAAACTAGCTACTGGTGAAATTATTGGTGCCTTTGGACTAACTGAACCAAATGCAGGTAGCGATGCGGGGAATACACAAACGAAGGCAATCTTAGATGGTGATGAGTATATTGTTAATGGCCAAAAAATCTTTTGTACAAATGCAGGATTTGCAGGGTTAATTATATTTACAGCAGTGTTAATTAATGATGGACAAGAAAAAGGGGTGAGTGCATTTATTGTAGAATCAAATACTAAGGGGTTAAGTATAGGTAAACCAGAAAAAAAAATGGGATGGAAAGCATCTGATACTAGAAGTATCTATTTTGAAAATATGAGAATTCCAAAAGAGAATATATTAGGTACTCCCAAAAAAGGATTTAAACAATTTCTTAAAACTTTAACTGGAGGAAGAATCACAATAGGAGCGCTTGCTTTAGGAACCTCCCAAGGTGCATATGAATTAGCTTTAAGATATTCAAAAGAAAGAGAGGCCTTTGGCAAAACTATAAATCAATTTCAATCCATTACCTTCAAATTAGCTGACATGGCAACTAATATAGAAGCTGCAAAACACTTAGTATATCATGCTGCTTGGAAAAAAGATAACAACTTCAATGTAATTAAAGAAGCTGCTATGGCAAAACTATTTTCTAGTGAAACAGCTATGTCTGTTGCTACAGAAGCAATTCAAAT
>CAYFHL010000097.1:0-5297 GCA_964342955.1 uncultured bacterium | reverse complement strand
TTTACTGGATATGGTGGTATTTTAGATGCTTATGGTGAAGTAGCTGAAGATGCCGTTATGTATAACACTGCTTTGCATACTGAGTATGCAAATGGTAACCAAACAGCCTGGTTTGGTTTTGATGTTCTTGCATTAAATACAAGCCCTTCTTATTATTGGATTGGAGCTGATTGGAGCCCTGTACATGCAGGTATGTCACCATTAGTATCAACTCTTGATTGGATGGGTGTTGAATTAACAATGAGTAATGAGCAAAGTGTAGCAATTCCAAATGAAGTTACTTTGTATCAAAACTATCCAAATCCATTTAATCCAACAACCAATATTCAATTTGATATATCTTCTATGGTTGATGTAAATCTAAGTATTTACAATGCATTAGGTCAACAAGTGACTGAACTTGCAAATGGTCAGATGCAACCAGGAAGCTATACAATGACTTGGAATGGTACAGATCAAATTGGTAATGCAGCCTCTAGTGGTATGTATTTTTATCGATTAACTGCAGGTGAAGTATCTAAAACAGGAAAAATGATTCTAATGAAATAATAGAATTATTCTTTTGTTGATTTTAAAAAGAGGGCGACCTATCATAAGTCGTCCTCTTTTTTTATAGATATGATTAAATACAATAAAATATTTTACATTACAAATCTTTTAATATTAATTACACTCTTTTCGTGTACAAATAAAGAGAATACTAAAATTCTATTTACATTGAATGGAACAAATCATTATGCTGAAGATTTTTTTCTATATTATGATCAAGAAAGCTTTTTAAACAAAAATTTCAATGAAAAAAGTGAAATTGTTAATAATTATATATTATACAAATTAATTATTGATGAAGCAGAAAGATTGAATCTTCATATAAAGAATAATATTATAGGGATTGATTATTTTATGGATAATCTTTTGGTTGATGCTGTTATTGAAGAAAAAGTATGGAAACCACTTTTAAACCAAAGAAATTTAGAAATATTATATAGCAAATTAAGTAAAGAAATAGGTGTCAAGCATATTGTGATGCCATTTAAAGGTTGTCATAGAAATAATACAGACCGTTCTAAAGAAGAAACATTATTATTAATTAATGATATTCGAAAAAAAATAAATGAAAATGAAATTTCATTTTCAGAAGCTGCAAAAAATCACTCAAACGATCCATCTTCAATAAATGGTGGAAATTTAGGTTATTTTAGATGGGGAAAATTATTTGAGCCTATTCAATCAGTTGCTTTTAAAATTAATCTTCGTGAGATATCAGAACCTATACTATCAAGATTTGGATATCATTTAGTTTATGTCTATGGAGTAAGAAATATAGCCCTTCCAGATTTTGAAAATTATATTGATGATATGGAAAGTTTTTTACGTAAGCTTGAGAGCCCAGAATTTTATAATGCATTTAATAAGTTTGAACAAACTATTGATGAAAACCATGAAATATGGATCAATGAACAATTTTTAGATAGGATTTATAAAGAGCTGTCCTTAGAAAATGATAAAAAGTTATATATGAAGTCTATTTTAAATTATCAGGATTTAGGAACTATTGCTAAAGTTGATGATCAATTATTAACAATTCAATGGTTGAAAGATGAATTAAAAAAAAATAATCCAGTAGTTAATTCTAAAATAAAAAAAACAAAAGATTTAATAATAAATATTCAAGATATAATATATAGATATATAACTAGATTAGAGTCAATCCATTTAGAAAATAAACAACTTGTCGAAATTAAAAATAAAGCATTTATTCAATATGCTAAAACATTAAGAAATAAATTGATTAATCTTAAAACTAATACAATTAATAATGTGACAATTCAATCATTTGAAGATTCGTTAAGATTAGCGAATTCAATTATTATAAATGAAACTTTTTTAAAGAACAACAATTGAAATAAATTACATTTATGAAATTTAAGTTAATTATTATCTTTATAATATTTAATGCCCAGATGCTATTATCTGATGATATCGCTCCAGGTTTATACGGAGAGGACTTAATTGAATATTTAAGATCTGAATATAAAACAAATACTACATTAAGCTATAGTGGATCTAGAGAAGCTCTATATTCTGAAATTGATAATGTAAATAATAATGTATATGGTATATACACAAATTATTCTGTTTATTTACCTGAAAATAACGATGAACCAATTGCACATTTATATGAAAATGGAATGGATTGCGAACATGTTTGGCCACAGAGTCTCTATGAGGGAACAAATCCAATGAAAAGCGATATGCATCATTTACGTCCTTCAAAATCAAATGTAAATTCAGCAAGAGGGAATAAAGCATTTAATAACGTTATTGATTCAGAAGTTACAACATGGTACTGGCTAGATTATCAATCTTCAAATATTCCTTCATCAAACCTGAATGAATATTCTGAAAATCATAATACATTTTTTGAACCTAGAGAAGATAGAAAAGGAGATATTGCACGAACAATATTTTATTTTTACACAATGTATTCAGAAAATGCGGATGAGGATTTTTTCTTAATACAGAAAGATATTTTAAAAACTTGGCATGAGCAGGATCCTTCAGATGAAACAGAAATTAACCGATCATGGAATATTGCACAATATCAAGAGGATAAGCCGAATCCATTTGTTTTAGATTCAACATTAATATGTAGAGCATATTTTTCTGATTGTTTTATGTATGGTGATATTAATTATGATGGAATCCTAAATATTTTAGATGTTGTGGAATTAGTGAATATAGTCTTAGATGATATAGACACAATTGAAAGTAGTGATGTGAATCAAGATGGTATAACAAATATATTAGATATCATTACTTTAATAAATATTATTCTTTCATAAAATACTCATTCATAAATAACAATTATTTGGTAAGTTTATAATCTATATTTTGGAGATAAAAATGTATAAATATATAATATTATTAATTATTGCAGGCATTATTGGTTGCCACAAGCCAGTAAATGAGACAAAAAATAATTCAGGAAACAAGGAAAATAATAATATGAGTGACAATAAATCATTAGCACCACAGATTGGGGAAGAAGTAATTACAGCTTCAGGATTGAAATATGTTGAACAGGCTATAGGTGCTGGAAAAAGTCCTAAAAAAGGTGATAGAGTAACTGTGCATTACACGGGCACTTTAGAAGATGGCACAAAATTTGATAGTTCTCGTGATAGAGAAACTCCTTTTGAATTTTCAATTGGCATTGGTCAAGTTATTAAAGGTTGGGATGAAGGTGTACTCACTATGAAAGAAGGAGGAAAAAGAAAATTAATTATTCCATCAAATTTAGCTTATGGTGATAGAGGAGCTGGTGGTGTAATTCCTCCTGGAGCAACGTTACTATTTGATGTTGAATTAATTTCGATATCTGAGGCATTTGTTGATACAGATTTTTCTTTACCAGGTAAAGAAGTTATAAAGCAGGTACAATTAAATGATGAAACTTTTGATTTACGGATGATTGTTCATATTGAAGGTTCTGGTGATTTACCTAAAAAAGGTCAAAATGTTAAAGTACACTATACAGGTTTATTAGAAACAGGAGAAAAGTTTGATAGTTCTCATGATAGAGGACAACCTTTTACATTTCCACTAGGTCAAGGTAGAGTTATAAAAGGATGGGATGAAGCATTATCAGAAATGAAAAAAGGTGAAAAAAGAACATTAATTATTCCTCCAGAGCTAGGATATGGGAGCCGACCTGCTGGCAGAATTCCACCTAACTCTGTTCTTGTTTTTGAAGTAGAGTTAATTGATTTTAAATAGGTTTAAAATTATTAATCAATGAAAAAATTATTATTAATTACCTCAATTATTATATTTTCATGTAGTAATAATTCAGGTTACCCATGGTTTTACGGAACTTTTGAAGATGCATTACAACAAGCTGGTGAAAAAATTATTTTTATAGATTTTTATACTGATAGCTGAGGTGGATGTATGCGGCTGGATGCTGATACATTTACAAACAAAGAGGTTCAAGCCTTTTCAGAAGAGAACTTTATAAGTTTAAAAATTAATGCAAGTGATGAAGCTGGAAATAGTTTATTTAAAAAATATAATTGTAAAGGAGTGCCTCATTTATTATTTTTAGAAAATAATGGTAATGAAATTGATCGTATCATTGGATATCGTGAACCTGGAGAATATCTGAGTAAAATTAAAGATATAAGTAGGCGAAAAAATACACTAGATGATTATATAAATCAATTCGAAAATGGGAATGATGCAATTGAGAATATAGCTAATATTGCACGAAAGTATGAAGATAGAAATAATATAGCTAAAGCTGAAGAATTTTATAAATTATTAATAGAAAATTATTCTAATGACACTTCTCAATTTTCAATGAGAGCTCATTATTTCATCGCTTTTTCTAAATTTATAAACGGTGATTCAGACGCATTAAACACTTATATTGATAATAATTCAAAATCTGAATTTGTTTTGCAAGCTTTGTGGAATCAAATACGCCATTATAATGATAAGGAAAATTTAGATAAATTAATTAATGTATATAATAAAGCATTTATTTTATTTCCTGAGGATGCCTCATTTTTAAATTCATATGCGTGGCGAATGTCAGAGTTAGATTATAATTTAGAGGATGCGTTACTAAAAGCTAGGTTAGCTGTTAAATTATCAGATATTAATACTAAAGCAGGCATTATTGATACAGAGGCTGAAGTCCTTTGGAAGTTAGAGAGATTTGATGATGCAATAGAGGCAATTGATAGAGCTATTAATATAGATCCTCAAAATCAATATTATCAAGATCAAAAGAAAAAGTTTTTACAATCAAAAAATAATAAGACTCAATCGGTTTAATTATTTACAATTATTGACTTTCATAAATCAAGCGTATACCATCAAGAGTTAAATTAGGTGATAAAATATGCTCTGTTTGTAGATATGGAGATATAATTTTTCCAAATCCTCCTGTAATTATATAATTGGTATTATCCCAACCAGATTCTTTTTTAATTCTTTTAAACATACCATCGATGGAATCTATTGCACCAAACATTATTCCAGACTGTAAATTTGTTTTTGTGTTTTTACCAATAGTTTCATTTGGCATAGTAAAAGCAATTTCTTTTAGAAGAGCCGCTTTTTTAAATAAATTGTGAGCAGCAGTTTGTATTCCAGGGGCAATCACTCCACCAATAAATGCACCTTTTGAATCAATTACATCAAAGTTTGTAGCAGAACCTATGTCACCTACAATTGATGGCAATCCAATTATTTTTGCGCTAGCTACATTACAAATTCTATCAGATCCA
>CAYFHL010000096.1:0-5321 GCA_964342955.1 uncultured bacterium | reverse complement strand
AAATATCAAATTCACTCCCTTCAGTATCAATAAATAAAATATCAATTATATTATTTTCAACAACATCATTTAGATTAAAAACAGGAATTTCTAAATAATTTATTTTTCCGCCACGATTATAAACACCAAGATGAGCTTTTCGAAGATGTTGAAAATTATAGTTATCAAGAAGCCCACTATAATTTTTAGCAGGACCATCAATTTGCAGAAATATTTTTTTATTTGCTTGTTTGCCAATGCATATATTTAAACATTTGCATTTTCTGTTTGAAATTAGATTTTTAAATTGTTTAGGATTGGGTTCAATTGCAATGCCATCCCAACCAATTTTCTCAAAAAAATAACTATTACTAAGTTTTATTCCATCACTTGCGCCAATATCAATATAATAACCATTTTTTTTATTAAAAATTTTATTTAAAAATTTATCTTGTCCTTCTTGGCTAAAAAAGCCTAAATCAGTTATTTTATTGTAGCTTTCAGTAACATCAACAATATTATTTTTTTTAGATAAATAGTTATTATATTGAACTTTATTTATTAATTTTTTTAATAAAATTTTTATCATATATGTATATATTATTAGAAAATAAATTACAACAAAAAATTCACTAAAAAATAGAATATAAAACAAGCTAAATTATAATATTCCTTAATTAGATAAAATTAGATTATGAATATGGAAAATCATAAACTTATAATCCAATATGATGGAGCAAAATTCCATGGTTGGCAAATTCAGCCTGTGGTAAGAACTGTTCAAGGTGATATAGAGTCAGCGATATTAGAAATATATCCTGATCAAAATATCAATCTCATAGGATCTGGTCGAACAGATTCTGGAGTACATGCTATTCGCCAAGTAGCGAATGTTAAACTAGAGCCTAAACTATCTTTAGAAAATTTAAAGATGGCACTTAATTCAAAATTAAAAAATGATGTATTAATAGAATCTATTGAATTATCAAACAAGAAGTTTCATGCTAGATTTTCTGCGCAATCTCGCAAATACAAATATATAATTATAAAAAAATACTCTCCTTTTAAAAGGCACTATGCTTGGCATATAAAATGGAACATAGATTTAAAATTATTAAATCAATGTGCAAAAAAAGTAATTGGTAGTCATGATTTTTCTTCTTTCTGTAAATCTAATTCAGAAGTAAAAAATAAAATTTGTAATGTAATAATTTCTGAATGGAAAATAAATGATAATGAGATCACTTATCATATTAGATCAAATAGATTTCTTCAGCATATGGTGCGATACTTAGTTGGCTCAATGATTGAGGTAGCAAGAGGAAGATATAAGATAAATGATTTTATTAGATTAATAAAGAATGAACAAAATAATTTAGTCTCAGTGGTTCGTGCGCCGGCGAAAGGATTATATTTGGAAGAAGTATCTTATGAATAAACAATCATTTTTATTTAATTCTATAATAGTTTTATTTATTATGAGTTGCCAATTAGATTCATCAAATACTTCTGAAATATCCAAGGGACTAAATAAGTCAAGAGAAACTGCAATTACATATGCTATACAGATTGCATCTGATGCCGTAGTTGGAATTAATGTCACTCAGTTAAAAAAACAAAGAATAAATCCTTTTTTTGATCCTTTTTGGGGAGGCTTTTTGCCATATACAGAGACATTTAAGGTTGATAACTTAGGCTCAGGTGTTTTGATTAGTTCAGATGGCTATGTTATTACGAATGCTCATGTAGTACAAGATGCTCATGAAATTTTAATAACTCTTAAGGGTGGAAGAAGGTATGAAGCTCAATTAATAGGAACTGATAATTTAACAGATATTGCATTAGTTAAAATTAATGATAGTGGTTTACCATCTGCTAATCTAGGAAATTCAGATGATCTTAAAGTTGGAGAGTGGGCTATTGCTCTTGGAAATCCTTTAGGTCTCTTTGATATAAATCACCAACCAACGGCAACATCAGGAATAATTAGTGGAATAGAAATGGATTTTGGCTTAAAGGAATCTGGTCATGTTTATCAGAATATGATACAAACAGATGCATCAATTAACCCTGGAAATAGTGGTGGGCCCCTTATTAATTCTAATGGAGAAGTGATTGGTATAAGTACATTTATAATGACTGGTTCAAATTATTCTTCTGGATCAATTGGAATAGGATTTGCTATACCTATAAACAGAGTTAAAGATGTTGTTGATGATCTGAAAAAATATGGAAAAGTTAAAAGAAGTTATACAACTGGTGTACATGTTCAATCAATAGATGCTATAATGCAAAGGTATTTAAATCTTCCAACATCAGAAGGAGTAATAATTACAGATGTTGAAAAAAGATCATCGGGAGATGATGCAGGTTTAAAAATTGGTGATGTTATTATTAAAGTAAATGAAAAAAAGGTTAGTAAACCACAAGATATCATTAGAATAATAGATGAAGGTATACATAAAGTTGGAGATACAATAAACATAACAATAATAAGAGAAAATAAAATTATGAATATAAAATTAATATTGGAGCAACCAAATTCAGATTGGTGGGGTTTTTAATATGATAGATAGATATTCAACACCTGAAATGTCGCATATTTGGTCAGATCAGAATAAATATGAAACTTGGAAAAAAGTAGAAATTGCTGTGGTTGAGGTTTTAAGTGATAGAGGAGAGGTGCCTAAGGAAGCATTAAAAATCATAAAAAAGAAAGCAAGTTTTTCAGTAAAAAGAATACTTGAAATTGAAAAAATAACGAGACATGATGTTATAGCTTTTCTGACTAATTTAGCTGAAAATATTGGGCCTGATTCACGTTTTATCCACATGGGAATGACATCATCTGATCTGCTTGATTCATCATTAGCATTATTATGTAAGGAAGCAGGTGAAATTATTTTTAAAAAATTAATAAAATTTAAAAAATTGTTAAGGGAAAAAGCTGTAGAACATAGAAAAACTTTTCAAATAGGTAGATCTCATGGCATACATGCAGAACCTATTACTTTTGGTTTAAAACTAGCACTATGGAGTGAAGAAATTGATAGACATATTAATAGATGGGAAAGAGCAGTAGAATCAATTGCGACTGGTAAAATATCTGGAGCCGTAGGTACTTATCAGCACCTTGATCCAAAAGTTGAAGAGCAGGCATGTAGAAAGTTAGGTCTAAAACCAGCTTCGATTTCTACTCAGATAGTTCAACGAGATCACCATGCTGAATTTTTAACAGTCCTAGCATTAATTTCATCAACTCTAGAAAAAATATCAATAGAAATAAGACATTTACAGAGAACTGAAGTTTTAGAGGCAGAAGAATATTTTCAAAAAGGCCAAAAAGGATCTTCAGCTATGCCCCATAAGCGCAATCCTATTGTAACTGAGCGTATAACAGGTATGGCTAGGCTTATTAGATCTAATGCCCATGTAGCTTTAGAAAATGTAGCTTTATGGCATGAAAGAGATATTTCGCATTCTTCAGTTGAAAGAATTATAATCCCAGATAGTACAACATTAATGGATTATATGTTAAATAAAATGATATATTTAATTGAGAATTTAGTCATATATCCTGAAAATATGTTAAAAAATATTGAAAAAACTAATGGATTAATTTTTAGTCAGGAAATTCTTTTAGCTTTAGTTAAAAAAGGAGTTACTAGAGAAGATGCATATGAAATTGTTCAAAGGAATGCAATGCAAGTTTGGGAAAAAAAGAAAGATTTTTTGACACTTTTAAAAAGAGATAAACAGATTGCTGAATTATTAACGAATAAAGAATTAATTGATTTGTTTAATCTAAATAAAATAATGAATAATATAAATAAAATATATAAGAGGTTAAGATTAAAAAAATGAATATTATTAAAAAACAACTAAACTCAACATTAGAAAAATTCACATCATTAAACCTCGGGGAGCATTACTCGGGTAAAGTTAGAGAAAATTTTTATAATGATGATTTAATAACTATGGTTACTACTGATAGAGTTTCAGCCTTTGATCATATTTTGGGAACAGTACCATTTAAAGGTCAAATATTAACAGAAATAGCTAATTTTTGGTTCGATAAAACGAAAAATATTGCACCTAATCATATTATTTCAACTCCTGATCCTCAAGTTTTGATTGCTAAAAAAGCTGAAACGTTGCCTGTTGAAGTGATTGTAAGAGGCTACATCACAGGTAGCTTATGGCGTGAATATAGCAGTGGTATTAATGGACAATATGGTTTTGATCTTCCTAATGGATTGAAAGAAAATCAAAAGTTTAATGAACCGATCCTTACTCCTTCAACAAAAGCTGAATATGGAAAACATGATGAGCCGATATCAAGAGAGCAAATAATAAGTGGCTTAGTTAAGGAGTCTATATATAAAAAAGCTGAAGATTATGCAATGGAGTTATTTAATGCAGGTCAATCTTGGGCTGATAGTAGAGGGCTAATATTAGTTGATACTAAATATGAATTTGGTATGGTAGATGGAGAGTTAATCGTTATTGATGAAATTCACACCCCAGACTCAAGTAGATATTGGGTTGCCAATGATTATGAAGATAGATATCAAAGAGGTGAAAAACAAAATATGCTTGATAAAGAAAACATAAGACAATGGCTAATTAATAAAGGTTTTTCAGGCGAAGGAGAACCACCGCGTTTAAGTGACGAAATACGTATTAAACTAGCAGAGAGATATATTGAATTATTTGGTATACTTACAGGCAAGGAGTTTGTTCCTAAGGTGGGAGATGTTGAAAAAAGAATAAAAGGGAATCTTGAGGAAGCAGGGCTTTCTTTTTGATTGCTCCTAGGTGTGGATATTGTCTTACAAAAAAACTTTAATTTATGTGTAAGTTTAGATGAAAAAGTAATAGGAAATAAAACAATTATTGATAAATTTATTTTTATAAACAATTAATTAGTAATTGTATGTTAAAGAGGGGAATGTTTAATCATAATATTATAAAAATCAGAGAATTAAATGAAAGCAAAAATATATATAAGTTATAAAGAAGGAATTTTAGATCCTCAAGGAAAGATTGTTAATGAAGCATTAAACGACATAGGTGTTGAAAACATAAAATCAATTAGCATAGGCAAATATATTGAAATGAATTTTTCTGGCGTATCAGAAAAAGAAGCTAAGAAAATCACTGATGAGTCTTGTCAAAAATTATTAGCAAACCCCAATACAGAAACCTATACTTTTGAGATTGTTGAAAAATAATGACTTTTGCAATTATAGTATTTCCAGGCTCAAATTGTGATCATGATAGTTTTTATGTTTTAAATGATCTGCTGAACATTAAATCGGAATATGTTTGGCATAAAGAGA
>CAYFHL010000095.1:0-5325 GCA_964342955.1 uncultured bacterium | reverse complement strand
CTAGCCCCTTGTTTACGACTTAAAGTAATTATATTTATAAATAAAGCTCTTGTAAGTGATTGAAAGCTAATACCTGAATGTTCAAAGAAACTTCTATCTTCCATAGATAAAAGAGCGTTACGAAGCTCTCTAGGAATACTACTAATTTTAACAACATCTCTTTTATGAATATAAAGTTCTTTTAATAAATGACCATCTGCGGATAATATTTTTGAGACTTGCTCAGGATTAAATTGTTGTAATTCTTCTAGTGATGGTAAGTCTTTTGATAGAATTATAAGATAAATTATTCCAATAATAAAGAATGATAATAAAGTTAAAAAAGTATTTTTAAAAATTCTTATCCATGAATTCGACTCAATATTTAATAACATATTATCTTATAAAATATATTTATTTTTTAGGTTTTGTCATAGGGATTGGATCAAGTATTTCATTTATTGTTTTTTTATCTAAAATATTTTCATCAATTAGTATTTCACGAATAGTTTTATTTTTTTCAAATGCTTTATATGCAATTTCGGCAGACTTATCATAGCCAAGAATTGGAACTAAAGCAGTACACATTGCAAGACTTAATTCTATTGATTGATTGCATTTTTCTTTATTTGCTTCAATTCCAATAATTAATTTTTCATTAAAAATTTTTATTGAATTTCCTAAGATATTAATAGAAAATAAAAGATTATGTGCAATTAATGGAAGCATTAGATTAAGTTCAAAAAATCCACCTAACCCACCTTGTGTGATAGCCAGATCATTGGCAATTACTTGTGCGCAAACTTGAATAGTAGACTCACAAATTACTGGATTAACTTTTCCAGGCATAATTGAAGAACCAGGCTGAGTAGAGGGGAGAATTAATTCATTGATACCAGCTCGAGGACCGGAACCTAACCAACGTATATCATTTGCTATTTTTGAAAGAGAAACAGCTAATGATTTGAGTGCACCTGACGTTTCTACTGCAGCATCTTGAGAAGCCTGAGATTCAAAATGATTAGGAGCCTCAACAAATTCAAAACCTGTGTATTTAGTAATTTCTTTTGCAAACAAGGAGCCAAATTTTTTATGAGTATTAATTCCCGTTCCAACGGCTGTACCACCTTGAGCAAGTTCCGATAATAGTTCTAGAGTATTATTAATTCGCTTCATGCTATTATTAATCATTTGCTTATATCCAGAAAACTCTTGACCTAATGTTATAGGCGTTGCATCCTGCAAGTGTGTTCTTCCAATTTTTATTACAGAAGAGAATGAGTCAACTTTTTTTGATAAAGATTCTTCTAAATATTTCAATTCAGGTAAAAGAAATTTTTCTATTTGTATCCTTGCAGCTATATGTATGGCTGTTGGTATGACATCATTACTTGATTGACCTTTATTAACATGATCATTTGGATGTATAGGAGTTTTACTACCAATTTTTCCTCCTAGAATTTCAATAGCCCTATTTGAAATAATTTCATTAATATTCATATTTGTTGATGTACCAGAACCTGTTTGAAAGATATCAATTGGAAATTGATCATTAAACTTACCAGAAATAACTTCATCTGCTGATTTTACTATTGCATCTTTTTCATTTAATGAGAGTAGGCCTAAATTATAATTAACAATTGCAGCCGAACGTTTGATAACACCAAGTGCATGAATCATTGATACTGGCATAGTATATCCACTAATTGGAAAGTTATTTATTGCACGCATGGTCTGTGCCCCATAATATACATTATCTGGGATAAGTACATCTCCCATTGAGTCTTTTTCTTTTCTCATAAGTTCATTTATTAATAATTAAATTTAATCAACTATCCAATGATTTGTTCCTAATAAAGTTTTTTGAAGATTTCCTTTTCCCTTTGATTTGATTGACTCATCTATTTGTTTATTTAACATCTCTTCATATGAAGGCTTTTCTTCTTGGTAAAGAATACCTATTGGCACAGGTAAATCTGGTGTATAGGTAATACCACTAAGTAACATTCCTAAATTACGATCATATTTATTATGAATAAGGACATCATTCTTTGAAAATTCATCTCCAATATTAATAACGACAAATTTTGACCCATCTAATTTTAATCCTTTTTGGTTTTCTATTCCAAAAGTCATAGGTTCTCCATGCTTTAAAACTAATTGAGTGTTAGCCTTAGTTTCCTTATCAGTTAATTCAGAAAAGGCACCATCATTAAAAATATTACAATTTTGATATATTTCAATAAATGATGTGCCCTTGTGCAGATGAGCTTCTTTTAAAATACTACCTAAATGTTTTTGATCTCTATCGATTGTACGTGCAATAAAAGTACCATTAGAACCTAATGCTAATTGTGGAGGATTAAACGGATAATCCAAAGAACCCATTGGGGTTGATTTTGTAATTTTACCTAACTCTGAAGTAGGTGAATATTGACCTTTAGTTAAACCATAAATTTGATTATTAAACATAAGAATATTTAAATCAATATTTCTACGAAGAACATGTATAAAGTGATTGCCTCCAATACTCATAGAGTCGCCATCACCAGTGACTACCCAAACTGACAAATTTGGATTTGCTAATTTAGCTCCAGAGGCAACAGCGGGAGCTCGCCCATGTATAGAATGAAATCCATATGTATCCATATAATATGGAAATCTACTTGAGCATCCTATTCCAGATACTATTAAAAAATTTTCTTTTGGAATGCCAAGATCTGGAAAAACTTTTTGAACACTGGATAATATTGCATAGTCACCACATCCTGGACACCATCTAACTTCTTGATCAGAAACAAAATCTTTTTTAGTAAGTGTTTGGGCTTCATTTTGAGACATTAAATTATTTCCTTAATTGTTTTTTTAATTTGTTTATACAATTCTGTTTTAGTAAAGGGTTTTCCAGCTACTTTATTTAAACCTATAGCATCAACTAAAAATTTTGAACGAACAACTGTTAACAGTTGTCCCATGTTTAATTCTGGAATAACAACCTTTTTGAATTTAACTATTATTTCACCTAAATCTTTTGGTAGAGGATTTAAATATCTCAGATGCAGATGAGAAACATCTTCTCCATCATCAATTAACATCTCAACGGATGATCTGATTGCACCATGCGTACCACCCCAACCCAAAACTAGAACATCACCTTTTTCTTTTCCATAAATATTAGATTTTGGAATTTCCTCAGCAATAATATCAACTTTGTTTTGTCTAAGTTCCGTCATGTGTTGATGATTTTCAGGATCATAACTAACATTACCAGAAGTATCCCATTTTTCGAGACCTCCAACTCGATGTTCCAAGCCAGGTGTACCAGGTAATGCCCAAGGCCTAGCTAAATTTTTGTTTTCATGGTTAAATGGTGAAAAATTAAGCTCTTTTTTTAAAATGTGATTTTTTATGGTTGGAATTTTTGAAACATCTGGTATGCTCCAAGGTTCAGATCCATTTGCAATATATCCATCAGTTAACAAAATAACAGGTGTCATATATTCTATTGCTATTCTACATGCTTCAAATGCCATATTAAAACAGTCGGTTGGGGAAGAGGCAGCAAGAACAACCATTGGAGCTTCTCCATTCCTTCCAAACATTGCCTGATTTAAGTCTGATTGTTCAGTTTTTGTGGGGAGGCCTGTTGAAGGTCCGCCTCTTTGTACATTAATTACAACAATTGGCATTTCTGTAGATACTGCTAAGCCCATTGCTTCACCCTTTAATGCAATACCTGGGCCACTAGTTGCAGTAATAGCAAGGTCACCAGCAAAAGATGCTCCAATTACACTAGTTATGCCTGCAATCTCATCTTCTGCTTGAAAAGTTTTTACACCAAAGTGTTTATATTGAGCTAAATAATGTAAAATATCACTAGCAGGTGTTATTGGATATCCACCAAAGAATAAATCTAAATTTGATTTTTGAGATGCTGTTAATAGACCAAATGCAAGTGCATTATTTCCCATAATGTTTCTATATGTGCCTTTTTCAAACGGGGCTTTATTGATACGATATGTAGTTTTTATAGCTTCTATCGTTTCACCATAGTAGTATCCAGTATTTAATGCCTTTACATTAGCTTCAATTATTTCAGGTTTTGAAGCAAATTTCTTTTGAAGAAACTTAATTGAAGAATCCATGCTTCTTCCATAAATCCAATATAACAATCCAAGAGCAAACATATTTGTACTTCGATTAGTTATTTTTGAAGATAATCCCAAATCTTTCAAAGCTTCAGTAACCAAGTTATTCATATCGACTTGAATGAGCTTATAGCTTTCCATATCATCATTTTCTAAAGGATTTTTATCATATCCTGCTAGTGATAAATTTCTTTTTGTAAAATTTGCTGTATTGACAATTAAAAGCCCATTGTCCTTAAGGTCACCTAAATGTACTTTAAATCCAGCAGGATTCATTGCGACCAACACATCAAGTTCATCTCCAGGTGTATGTACATTTTTATTACTAAATTGTAATTGAAAAGAGCTAACACCAGGAAGGCTACCTTTGGGAGCACGAATTTCTGCAGGAAAATCAGGTAATGTAGCTAGATCATTTCCAAAGATAGCAGTGTTATCAGAGAACTGAGTTCCAGTTAATTGCATACCATCTCCGGAATCTCCAGCAAAACGAATTGTTACTTCATCCACATTAGATATTTGCTTTTTAATTTTTGTCATAATCTTTATTTTCTTATAATTTTGGTTGTTTTATATAGGATAAATTAGCAAGTATATGAAATAAGAGACAAAATCTAAATAAAAAAAATATAAAAAAAGGGTCTTAAGTAAGACCCTTTTTAAAAAATACAAAAAATATTATGATAATATAATATTAATTAATGCAACGACATCCATTACATTATTAGCTCCATCTAAATTAAGGTCTGAAACTAAACTATATGAAATATCAGGATCAAGAATAATGTTAACGATAGAAATCACATCTAAAACATTGACAACTCCATCACCTGTAATGTCACCAGTGATACCTGAACCTTGAGCTTCAGCACAAGATGTGTTTGATGGGTTGGATTGAGCTTCATTATAAATTGCCGTTACATAATAACAATACTCTTCTCCACCGATTAAATTACTGTCACTATAATAGGTTTGATCAGTAAATGCAATAAATGAATCATCTTTATATAGATAATATCCAATGAGTTCTCTATTGTTTAAATTATCATTAATTTCAGGGATTAATCTGGTTAATCTATCAATATCAATATTTTTATTATTTCTACCATCGCAATCTCCTCCATCATTATCATAACAAGAAAGATCACAACCCCATGCTTGATCTTCGCAATCCGCGAATCCATCACCAATCCAAGCT
>CAYFHL010000094.1:0-5329 GCA_964342955.1 uncultured bacterium | reverse complement strand
TATACACCTTATCAATCTCCTTTTTTAAAATTTGGATCAGAAGTAGGTGCAAAAACTATTAATGGATTTGATATGTTTATTTATCAAGCGCTATACTCATTTAAAATTTGGTTTGGTGATCAATATTTAAAACAATTACATCTTAGTGAAATCAAAAAATTTCTTATAGAAAAAATAAAGTAGAATGTTATCAAAAATTAAATATTTAACTGCTGGGGAATCTCATGGGAAAGGGCTGTTAGGTATCATTGATGGGATACCTGCGGGCTTAAATATTGATCAAGAATACATTAAGGTACAATTAGCTAGAAGACAAAAGGGCTATGGTAGAAGTTCGCGTATGAAAATAGAAGATGATTTCGCTGAAATATATACAGGAATAAGGCATGGCCAAACATTGGGCTCTCCAATTGGTTTGATTATCAAAAATAATGATTGGAAAAACTGGATGACTAAAATGTCAATTCATAAATTTGAAAAATCAGATTCAAAAGTTACTTTACCTAGACCTGGGCATGCAGACCTTGCAGGTATAAACAAGTATGATTTTGATGATATTAGAAATGTTATAGAAAGGTCTTCTGCTCGTGAAACAGCTATGAGAGTAGCATTGGCATCTATTTGCAGAAAATTACTTAACAACTTTGGCATTGAAATCGGAAGCAGAGTAATTCAAATCCATAATATCATAGATGAATCAGTAGTCCCTAGCAATCTTTGCCCAAAAGATTTAAATAATTTAGTGGATAAATCATCAGTGAGATGCTTTAATAAAAGTATTGAAGAGAAAATGATTAAAGCTATTGATAAAGCAAAAAAAGAAGGAGATTCAGTAGGGGGTATATTTGAATTAATTGTAAAAGGCTTGCCATATGGTTTAGGTTCATATGTGCAATGGGATAGAAAACTACAAGCTCGTATTGCTGAATCAATTATGTCAATAAATGCATTTAAGAGTATTGAAATAGGCTTAGGTTCTAACTCTGCAAATTGCTATGGAAGTAAAATGCATGATGAAATTGGTTGGGATGGTAAGAAATATACTCGATTTTCTAATAATGCTGGTGGAATAGAAGGTGGGATGAGTAATGCTCAACCAATTGTTGTCAGGGTCGCAATGAAACCAATACCAACATTAACCAAACCACTTAAATCTGTTGATATTAGAACTAAGCAAGTTCAAACTGCTCATAAAGAAAGAACAGATTCTTGTTCTGTTCCATCAGCTTCAATTATAGGTGAATCAATGTTAAGTTTTGTTTTAGCTGATGCTCTTCTTGAAAAATTTGGTGGAGATACTATTAATCAACTCAAATTACATATAAATGCATCAGCAAAATACTAGATTAAATAATAAAAATATTTTTTTAATTGGAATGATGGGTAGTTGGAAAAGCACTATTGGAAATAAATTAGCTCATTTTTTAAATTATAAATATATTGATACAGATCTTGCAATTGAGAAAATGATGAAAATGAAAATTTCAAAAATATTCAGTGAATATGGAGAAGAAAAATTTCGTTATATTGAGGAATCATATTTTGTAGAGAAATCAAAAGATGAAGGTTTTGTATTCTCAACTGGTGGGGGTATTGTATTGAGAGATAAGAGTAGAATGGCGTTAAAAAATAATGGCATAACAATTTTATTGAAAGCAAGTATAAAAACAATATATAATAGAATAAAAACTACTAATGAAAAACCATTACTCAACAATCAAAATGATACTATAATAACTCTTGAAAAAATTTGGTTAGAAAGAAAAAATTTTTACTATGACAATGCTGATTTTATTGTAGATACTGATAAGTTACAACCAGATCAAGTGATAGAGGAAATTTTAAAATTAACGAGAGATAAAATTGAAAAGCATTAATGTTTTATTAAACGATATATCATATCCAATTTGGATTAAAATAAATTTAATTGATAGGCTACCCAATTTATTATCTCCTTTAAATAATGGACAGAGCTGGTTTTTGTTTACCAATGAAAAAATTTTTTTAAAATATGGAAAAAAACTAGTTAATAATTTAAGTTCTCAAAATTTTAAAGTTAATTATATTTTAATTAATGATAATGAAGATGCAAAATCTTTAAAAAATCTAGAAACCATTTTTTCAAAAATTATTAAAAATAAATATGATCGTTCTTCAGTTTTTATTTCTTTAGGTGGAGGAGTCATAAGTGATTTAATAGGATTTATGGCTGCTACATTTTTAAGAGGTATTGATTATATAAATATTCCTACTACTCTTTTATCAATGGTGGATTCTTCTATTGGTGGTAAAACAGGAATAAATTTAATAGAGGGCAAGAACTTGGTAGGTGCTTATTGGCATCCAAAAGCAGTAATTGTTGATCCTAATTTATTAAATACTTTACCAAAGAGAGAATTTGTTTCAGCAATAGGGGAAATAATTAAATATGGAGCTATTTTTGATAAAAAATTTTTAGTATTTATTTCAGATAATATAGATAATATTATTAATTTAAAAAGTAAAAAATTAATAGAGAAAATCATTACATGCTGTGTCAAATATAAAGTAAAAATAGTAGTTGATGATGAGAGAGAATCTGATAAAAGGCGCATACTTAATTTTGGCCATACCGTTGGACATGCATTAGAATTGTATTGTGGATTAGATAAACTAAGACATGGAGAGGCCGTAGCATATGGAATGATTGTTGCGGCTAAGTTATCCATGAAATATGCAAAATTAAAACTAAATGAATATAATCTGCTTACTAGCATTATAAAAAAACTCCCACTACCCCAATTAAAAAATATTAATTCAAGTGATGTTTTAAACATTATGCGCCGAGATAAAAAAAATAAAAAGGGTGTATTTAATTTTATTTTATTAAATAGTTTAGGTAGTCCTAAGATTATTAATATAATTGATGATAATAAACTTATAGATTGTATAGATTCTATATCATATTAAGGTTAACTTAGATGAATATTTTGGTTATTAATGGGCCTAATTTAAATTTACTTGGTTTTCGTGAACCAAGTGTTTACGGTAAGAATACTCTAAATGAATTAATGAATACATTAGAGAAAAAAGTGATTGATTTAAAGCACAATATTAAAATATTTCAATCAAACCACGAAGGCGAACTAATTGATATTATTCATGATCAAAAAGGTTGGGCTGATGGTATTTTGATCAATCCTGCAGCATTAACTCACTACTCTTATGCAATTAGAGACGCTATAAAGGCTGTAAAAATACCAACAATTGAAGTTCACATAAGTGATATTAATAAAAGAGAAGATTTTAGGAAAAAATCTGTGATTAGTGAAGTATGTTTAGATTGTGTCATAGGTTTAGGTGAACAGAGCTATAATATAGCTTTAGAAAAATTAATTAAAGTTAGATTATGATAAACTTAAATGAATCTATTCTTGTAAAATCAGATATCAATAAAGTATGGGCATTTATAACAGATTTTAATCATAGCATGGTTTTTAATAGATTCCATAAAACAATTGAACTGCCCGATGAATATTCAATTAAAACTATAGAGAATTTTAAAATAATACATAATTTTGGTTTTGGTAACTATAGTATGAATGTAAAAATATTAGATTGTAGTCCACCCAATTATATAAAAATTTATGAATATTGTAAACAAGACGCTAAAAAAGGTTTTCCACACTATACTAAATATATGTTGGAGACTCAATCTGATAAATGCCTAATTAAATATAGTGTTAAGGGAACATATGGTAGCAAAGTACAAGATATATCTTTTAAGCCAATATTAAAAGGGGTTGTCTTAGAAGAGTTGATAAAGCTAAAAAAAGCAATAGAATCATCTGAAGGCTCTGCCCAGGGATTAGCATCTAAAAGTTATAAGCCAATTTAGAGACTAAGCATTTGTTAACTCTATAAAAGTATATTAAATTTTTATTCTTATAAAAACAAATAAATAGTAAAATGAAAACAGAAATTAAAGAAATAAATAGCTTCACACGTGAGTTAAATATAATTGTTGGTTGGGAATTAATTGAAAAGAATTTTAAAGAAGAATTTAATAAGACAAAGTCTAATTTTAAGATTCCAGGTTTTAGAAAGGGTAAGGTGCCTGATTCAATATTTAGAAAACAGGTAGGAAGCTCAATAGAAATTAATTTTGCAGAAAAATCAATTAATGATTATTATAGAAAAGCACTAGAAAATCTATCATTACACCCTATAAATCAAGCCACAATTAATAAATTAGATTTTAAGGAAGGTAGCGCTTTGACATTTACAGCCATTTTTGAAATTACACCAGAAATTAAGCTGCCCAATTACAATAATTTTAAAATAAATGGAATACGTTATATGGCCCAGAATGATGATGTCGCCAATGCCTTAAAAGATTTGCAAGAAAGATCAGCTAAAGTTAAAGTTGTTGATTCAGGAGCAAAGACTAGCCATTATATTTTAGCTGACTTTCAAGAATTAGATACAAAAGATTTATCAAAAATAAACAAAAAATTAGAAAAGCAGTATATAAGGATTGGACAAGAGCCGTTCACAGATGAAAATGAAAAGCAACTCATTGGTTCTAAGGAAGGTGATAAAATAATTATAGAAATTAAAAGTACAGATAATAAAGAAATAAAAAAATATGAATTAAATATTATAAAAGTAGAGGAACAAATTTTACCTAAAATTGATGATGATTTTGCAAAAAGCTTTAATAAAGATATTGCCTCTGTTAATGAATTAAAAGATTTTTTGAAATCAAATATTCAAGATTCATTAGATAAGGATTACGAGAAAAATATTCAAAATCAGATAAAAGAGTATTTTATAAAAAAAACAAAAATGGAATCACCAAGTTCTATGGTATCAAATTTTTTGTCACATATTAAGCAAGATTTGGAAAAACAAAATCAAGCAATGGACGAAAATGAATTTAATAAAAAATATGAAGACATTGGTAGGAATAATGTAAAGTGGTATTTGATTAAGCAGAGTTTGATTGATAAAGAAAAAATTGAGTTGAAAGAAGATGATTTAGATAATCATATTAAAAAATTGATAAACAAGAATAAAAGCCAAAAAGATCAAATAATAAAATTTTATGAAAGTTCTGATAACAAAAATAAATTGTATGATGAGCTACTAAACGAAAAATTTTTCAAGAAAATGAAAGATTATGCAATTATAAAAGTTGCAGAAAAATCAACAAAGGAATTAATAAATAAATCAAAAGAGAGAAAATAATGGAAAAAAGTAAAGCTATGCTAGTACCAATGGTAGTAGAGCAAACAGCACATGGGGAACGAGCATTTGATATTTATTCTAGATTATTAAAAGAAAGAAT
>CAYFHL010000093.1:0-5437 GCA_964342955.1 uncultured bacterium | reverse complement strand
ACTTACAGATAGACCATTATTAAATATTGGATATCAAGAGTGGAAAAATAGACGATTAGCATTCTTATATTTAGGAGGTCATGATTTAAAAATAATTCCTAAAAGCATTGATAAATTAACAGAATTAGTTAGCCTTGATTTAAGAAATAATAAGTTTGAAGAAATCCCGGAATCGATTTGCAATATCTATCCAAATTTAAAAGCTTTTAATATTTCAAATAACTATATTTGCCCACCATATCCTATATGCCTTGATAATCAAATCTATGATCAAAATCAAAATAGTTGCCCATAAATAACTCTATGTTTGGTAAAGTAAATTTAATTAATGGAAATTTTATTACACTAGATAAGCATTGTCCAAAAGCTTCATCTATTTCAATAAATAATGGTAAAATTTCTGCAATCAATTCCTTAGATCCCAAAGCAAAAAATATAGATTTAAAAAATACTACGATAATACCTGGATTTATAGATGCTCATTTTCATTTGAAAAATTTTGGTAAACGTCTGATAGATTTAAATTTAAAAAATGCTACTTCTGCAGAAGATATAGTTCGAATGGTTAAAAACAAGGCTCAAAGTATACCTAATGGTATGTGGATCGAAGGATTTGGATGGGATCAAACAAAATGGATAAATAGTGATTATCCAAAAAAACATCTCTTAAATGAACATATACCAAACCATCCAATTATTCTTACTAGAATAGATGGCCATTCCGCATGGATAAATGAGGCTGCTATTAAACAGTCAGATAAAAACTTAAGTCAACTAAAATCTATAGCTGGTGGACAAATTATTAATGATTGTATCTTTATTGATAATGCTATGAATAACATAACAAAATTATTACCTATTGAATCTATAGAAAAAATAGAAACATGGATTGAAACTGCAACAAAAAAAATAATAGAGAGGGGAATAACAAATGTTCATGATGCATGGCAAGATACATATATAGTTAAAGCAATTAATAACTTAATAAAAAAAAATAAATTCCCAATCAGATGTTATGGAATGCTCGCTAGCAGTGATAAAAATTTATTAAGTAATTTTTTTAAAAAAGGACCTCAAATAAGTGAATTATATACTATAAGATCAGTTAAAGCATTTATTGATGGAGCGCTTGGAAGCAGAGGAGCATCATTATTAAAACCATATAATGATGATCCCACTAATTGCGGTTTAGTTTTAATCACATTTGATGAATTTTTAGAACTTGCTGAACAATGCAACCAATCTGGATTTCAATTATGTACTCATGCTATAGGAGATAATGGAAACAGAATTGTTTTAGATGTCTATGATAAAAAAATAAAAAATGTACAAAATCATCGATGGAGAATAGAACATGCGCAAATGGTAACTGATGAAGATATTCCACGATTTAAAAAAAATAATATTCTACCTTCAATGCAACCATCTCATTGCACGAGCGATATGCGATGGATGAAAAACAGAATAGGCAAAAGTAGAATGGCCAGAATATCTAGATGGCAAACTTTTATTTCCAATGGCAATAAAATTCCAGGTGGTTCAGATTGTCCTATTGAAGAAGGTAACCCTATTTTTGAATATTTTGCAGCAGTTACTAGACAAGATCATACTGGTTTTCCAAAAAACGGATGGCAGCCTCAAGAGAAAATAGATAGAATTAATGCTTTAAAAATGTTTACCACTTGGGCTGCATTCGGAGAATTTTCTGAACATAGAAGAGGAAAAATATTCCCAGGTTTTGATGCCGATTTAACAGTTTTATCAGATGATCTTACTAAATGCTCTGATAGAAAAATACTTAATATAGAAACGCTTATGACTATTATAGGTGGAAAAATTGTTTACTCAAAAATATAATGATATAAATAAAACAGAAACTAGCTATGATAAAAATATTATTAGGTAAGCAAGTTATTGTGGTTGCTAATTTATATCCTAAAAAATTGGACCATTTATTTCAGATTGTTTAATTACAGGTTTTTACAATAATCAAAATTTTGTTATATTGGCGAAACCTGATCACATTGTTCCAAACGGTACATTATTAGTATAACATTGGAGATATTATGAATTATCAAATAGAAGTTATTTATGATGGGAAATTGCGCACTACTGCTAAACATCTTAGTTCTAATGAAATTATTATTACTGATGCACCAAAAGATAATCAAGGGGAAGGACAGTTTTTTTCACCTACTGATATGGTTGCTACAGCACTAGCTAGTTGTATGTTAACTATTATGGGCATAACAGCGAATAGTCAAAATATTAATATAGATGGAACAAATGCTAAAGTCAAAAAAGTGATGGGTGAAAATCCCAGAAAAATTAAAGAAATTCATTTACAAATAGAATTTTTATATAGAATCAATGAAAAACAAAAAAAAATATTAGAACGTGCTGCTCATCTTTGCCCAGTGTCTAAAAGTCTAAGTTCTGATATAAAAAAAAATATTACATTTAAATATTCTGATGAGAGCTAATATAGTATAATATTCAATGGGTTTGACTAAAAAGAAATTAAATATAGTATTAATAGAGCCTTTTTATTCAGGATCACACAAATCATGGGCAGAGCAATATAAAAAATATAGTTTCCATAATATAGAAATTCTTAAACTCAACGGCATCTATTGGAAATGGCGTATGCATGGAGGAGCAATTACTCTTGCTAAGATGTTTAATAAATATTTAGAAAAAAATAAAAAACCTGATTTATTAATTATTTCAGATATGCTTAATCTAACCGTTTTCTATTCATTTATTAAATTAAATAATCTTCCAATCATTACATTTTTTCATGAAAATCAACTAACTTATCCATGGTCAACTCAAGATAGAGATAAAGAAAAAAATAGAGACCATCATTATGGTTTCATTAACTATACAACTGCTCTTAAAAGTAATCTAGTGATGTTTAATTCTAACTTTCACAAAACTAGTTTTATAATTGCTTTAAGAAAATTTTTAAAACAATTTCCAGATCATAGAGATATGGAAAATGTTGACTCTATATATAATAAATCAATTGTTTCATACCTTGGTTTAAACTTAAAAATTTTTGATAAATATAAAATTAAAAAAAAAAATAAAGTCCCTATCATTTTATGGAATCATCGTTGGGAATATGATAAAAATCCAGTTGATTTTTTTAAATGTTTAAACTATATAAAAAATAAAAACATAAATTTTAAATTAATTATTTTAGGCGAACAGTTTGAACAAGAAATGAGCATCTTTAGTGAAGCAAAGATCAAATTTAAAAAAGAGATTATTCACATTGGGTATTGTAAAAAATTTGAAGATTATGCAAAATTATTATGGATATCAGATATAATTCCAATAACTACTAAACAAGACTTTTTCGGAATTAGCATTATGGAGGCTTTATATTGTAATGTAATTCCTATTTTACCTAATAGACTTTCTTATCCAGAGTTATATGATAATAAAAATAATTTCAATAATTTTTATAACGATTTAAATGAATTAAAATATAAACTAGAACAACTTTTAAAAAATGTTAATCATTTAAGTGAAAATAATAAATTCAGAAAAATTGCAAGTCAATATGATTGGTCAAAAATTAAGGATCCATATGACTTAATTATGTTGAATGTATATAATAACTATTATTGAGAAAATTGATCTGTAATTTCTACTAATTTTTTTGCAATATTTTCTTCCGTCATCGAATGACCTGCATCTTTAATTAAATATAACTTCGATTCAGGAAATGCTTTGAACAATTCCCATGCAGATTTAGTCGGACATACTATATCATATCTACCTTGTACTATCGTTGTTGGTATGTGTTTTATTTTATTAATATTTTTTAGTAACCATCCATCTGTTTTAAAAAAACCTTTATTAATAAAATAGTGGCATTCTATCCTTGCAAAAGCTTCTGCTATCAAAGAATTTTCAAAATGATGTAGAGATTTTTTGCTAGGATATAATTTGCTTGTACTTGCTTCCCATAATGACCATGCCTTTGCTGCTTTCATCCTTATTTTTTTATCTTTTGAAGTCAACCTTTTATAATAAGCTTTAACTAAATCATTTCTCTCATTTAATGGAATTGGAGCCAAATATTCTTCCCAAAATTCTGGAAAAATATTAGAAGCACCTTCTTGATAAAACCATGATATTTCTTTCTTTCTTAATAGGAAAATTCCTCTTAGTATAAGTCTTATACATTTTGCTGGATGCATAATTGAATAGGCAAGTGCAAGAGTTGAACCCCAGCTACCTCCGAATACAGTCCATTTTTTTATTTTACAACTTTTTCTAATTTTTTCAATATCATTGATTAAATTCCATGTATTATTTTCCTCTAATTCTGCATGAGGAGTACTTTTACCACATCCTCTTTGATCAAAAATAATAATTCTCCATTTTTTAGGATTAAAATACTGTCTGTAAATTGGCTCTATTCCTCCTCCTGGTCCACCATGTAAAAAAATTACTGGTTTGCCTTCTATATTACCAGATTCTTCAATATGTATAGTATGAATTTTTGAAACTTTTAATTTGTATTCTTTGTATGGATTTATTTTAGGATATAGGTATTTCATTTATAGATTTATAATTATTTTTTTTGCTATAGGGAGTATACCATCTATTATAAATTGAACAGCAATTACCATTAATAATAACCCCATAATTCTTTGCATAATTCTAATACCAATTGTTCCAAAATATATTGTAAATCTGCCGGCCATTTGAAAAATTAAATATGTAATTAAAAGACAACTAAACAACGTAAATATTAGAATGATTAAATCTACAAAATTTGTGCATTTAGCATTCAAAATCATAATTGATGTTATTGAACCTGGGCCTGCAATCATTGGTATTGCAAAGGGGGTAAATGCAAAATCTGATTTTAATTGTGCCTCTTCTTCTTCTTTCGGTGTTGCTTTAATTCTTGATATTTTTGATTCCAACATATCAAATCCAATTCTAAAAAATATTATTCCCCCTACTATTCTAAATGCATTAATAGTTATTCCATAAAATAAAAAAATATAATTACCTAAAAATAAAAATGTTATTAGAATTAGACCAGCTGTTAAAACACCTTTTCTATTCATCATCGTTCTTTCTTGTCTATTAATAGCCTTTGTCAATGATAAATATGCTGGGAGCATCCCAACTGGATTAATTAATGAAAAAAGAGATGTGAAACATAATAAAGCAAAAGAGATATCAATATATTTTAACAATTCCATCTATAAAATTTATCTTAAAATAGAACCATCATCTAATGCCACATTCCATTTTTTCTTTGGTACTTTCCAATCAGCCCCATATTTATTATTTAAAAACTCTTTTGAAAACGATGGAATTTTAAATATATAATTATAAAAGTTAATTTCATCTATTGTATCAAAAAATTTTGTTTCATGATATGCATTTTGGCCCCATACCACAT
>CAYFHL010000092.1:0-5529 GCA_964342955.1 uncultured bacterium | reverse complement strand
TAATATTTTTGAAAACCATTTTCTAAATTTTAACAATGATACTAGATTTGATTATTTAGTTGACCACGGTAATATGCTAATTATATCTTATGGATCATTTATGAGTGAGATGGATCCATTAGTTGAATGGAAAAATCGTAAAGGAATACCAACTGAAATGGTTAATGTTAGCGATATTGGATCTAGCACCTCAGCAATTACAAGTTTTGTTGATAATTATTATGAAGAGAATGGATTGACTTTCTTATTGCTGGTTGGTGATATAGCTCAAATTCCTTCACCTTCGGTGAGTGGTAGCGCTTCAGATATGTCTTATGGATGTATCTCTGGCAATGACTATTATCCTGAAATCATTGTTGGTAGATTTTCAGGAGCGAACACTTCTCATATAGCAACACAAGTAGAGCGATCTATTGAATATGAACGATATCCTCAACAAAATGTAGAGTGGTATGATAATGCTTTAGGAGTTGCATCTAATCAAGGGCCTGGCTTTGGTGGAATGACCGATGATGATTTTAATGATTATTTATGGAATACAGTATTATCAGATTTCACTTATGATAGTTATCAAGGAATATATGATGGTAGCGGTGGTACTGCTAGTGCTGGAATTAATGCAATTAATAGTGGTGTAAGCTTGATAAATTATACAGGTCATGGTTCTATATCCAGTTGGGGTAATGGTGCTCCAATATCGTCTTCTCAGGTAAATAGTTTAACAAACAGCAACAAGCTGCCATTTGTTATTACGGTTGGATGTAATGTAGGAGAATTTAATAGTACTAATGAATGTTTTACTGAAGCATGGTTAAGAGCAACAAATAATGGAGAACCATCTGGAGCAATAACTCATTTTGGATCGACAATTAGTCAAAGTTGGGAACCGCCTATGCATGGTCAATATGGAATGAATCTAATCCTTACTGAAAGCTATGACAGTCATCTGACTCGTACAATGGGAGGTATTACTGCTAATGGTTGTATGTATATGAATGATGCTCAGGGAGCTTCAGGTATAAATGAAACAAAGTATTGGACATTTTTTGGTGATCCTTCAGTTCCTTTGCGTACAGGTCCAGCAACTACTATTAATGCAAGTTATGATGAAATTATTATTTTAGGATCAAGTGAATATATTGTAAATACTGGATCAGAAGGTGATTTAGTATCGCTTTCAAGTTCAGGTGAATTGCTAGCATCAGGTTATACTAATTTTACAGGAGGAGTTACATTGGACTTAAATGGTGCTGCTACAAGTCCAGGTGAACTAGACTTGGTAATTACAGGATTTAATCATATTCCACATGAATCTACTGTAACTGTATTATCTCCTGAAGGACCATATGTTACGGTTAATAATACTACAGTTAGCTCTGGCAATGATGATGTTATTGAGTATGGTGAAAATGTTTATTTAACCTTAGCTTTAGAGAATGTTGGTAATGATGATGCAAATAGTGTAAGTGTTACTATTAACACGAGTGATGAGTATACATACATTATTAATCCTTCAGTTGATATATCATATATAGGTTCAAACTCGATTGGATATGTAGAGGGCCTTGAATTTTCAGTGTTTGATAATATTCCCAATAATCACAATATAGAAATATTATGTACCATTACTTCTAATGGTGAAGTATGGGAGTCTATTATGAATTTTGTAGCCTATTCACCTGTTTTAGAGGTTACTTCTACCGTTGGTCAATTAAATCCAGGAGAAACATCTGAGTTAAGTATTAATATTGTCAATTCGGGTGGTACTCAAATAACTTACCCTGTGGTAGTTGTAGATAGTGGTACATATATAACCATTAATAATTCTCAATTTTCAAATGCATACTCTCTAGAGGTGGGTATGGAAGGTACATTAAATATGAATATTGCTGTCGATTCTTCTGCACCAATTGGTTACATCGCTGAATTTGGAATAGAGATATATTCAGATTTAGGTGATGGTCCTATGGTTTCAACAATATTTTCTATACCGATTGGACAAGTTGTCGCAAATTTTGAAAATGGTATGGGATCCCTAGATTGGCAGTATTCAGGAAATTCAAATTGGGATATCGATGATAGTGACTCAAATTCAGGTTCTGCTAGTGCGCAATCAGGATCAATTTTAGATAATCAAACATCATCAATGAGTGTAACCTTAGATGTAACTGCTGATGGTGAGATTGAATTCTATTACAGAGTTGATGCAGAATATTCTACTTCAGGAAATTACTTTTATGATGGGCTAGAGTTTTACATTGATAATTTACTTCAAGGACAATTTCAAACAACTCCCTCAGGAGATTCTCCTTGGACAAGTGTATCATTTCCTGTAAGTGAAGGAGAACGCACCTTTAAATGGACATATGTGAAAGATGGTGCGGGTGGAGGAACTGACTGTGAAAATACAGGATGTGCTGATGCAGCATGGATTGATGATATAATTTTTCCCCCAGCATATGTAGAATCTAATAATGTATTGGGTGACTTAAATATGGACCAAATGGTTAATGTATTAGATGTCATTTTATTAGTAAATATGATTCTTGGGACAGAGGATCCAATAGATGCAGCAGATATAAATGGTGATGGTATTTTTAATATTTTAGATATCGTGCAGCAGGTTAGTATTATACTTGGGCCTCGTTTTGATGATGCTTCTTATATTAAATTATTTGATACAGGAAGTTCATTTACAATGGAAAGTGATGGATATGTAGGTGCAATTAAAATGGATTTACATCATGATAAAGATATTTCCATTGATTTCTCTGATGCGTTGATGGTTGCAAATTCTTATACAATAGAATCAACAACGACCTTGATTATTGTATCACCTGAAGAAGATGAGCTATTTAATTATTTAGGTGATTTCGAAATAATAAGTGTTGAAGCAGCGAATTCAAATGAGTTTATAGAATCAAAATTACCATACAAAACTTCACTAGTATCAGTTTATCCTAACCCATTTAATCCGCAAACGACTATTAAATATTCTTTAGATAATAAGGACCAAATAAATATAAATATTTATAATTTAAATGGTCAAATTATTGATGAATTGGTCAATGAAACATTAGAATCTGGTATATATAGTTTTACTTGGGATGGATCAGCTTATCCAAGTGGAATATATTTTATATCTATGAAGACTAGTAGTGAAGTTTTTCATGAGAAGTTAATGTTAATAAAGTAAATTATTTAAAAATTAAAAAACTCACATATTAAATGTGAGTTTTTTAATTTAGAGAATCTTTTTATGTTTAAAGGTTTTTTTAAAACTATATCAAAATCGATTTATTATTATCTTAAAGGTAGAAGAGCAATAGCAAAATTTCAAGATGTAGAGGAAAGAAGGAAAATTTGTTATTCTTGTGATTACCTAAGGGGTAGTAGTAAAAAAACATTGATGTGTGATTCATGTGGGTGTTTAATTAGTTTAAAAATCATGTTTATTACTTCTGAATGTCCTGAAAATAAGTGGCCATTAATTAAATAATATTTATTTTAAAAATATTCTTCCATTAAACTAAGTTTGTATATTAACTTAAAGTCAATATTATTAACAGAATTTTATTTAACCTATGGGATTTTTTTCAAAAAAGCCAAAAGAGCAAACCGATCCTCCTTTAATTATTCAAAATTGTTTAAAAGAGGTATCTGATAGAATAATGTCTTCACTTGAGGAAGAGGAGTATCATTGGCATAAGCCTTGGGGTGTCAAAAAATTTGAAAGTTTAATCCTGGCAAAATTTTTTATGGACTATTCCTTTAAAGGATTGTCTGAAGATAAACTAAAAGATGATGAAAAGGAAGGGTATTACGATTTAAGCAAGTCTTCATTTTCTAAAGCATTCAATGATTCATTCTCTGAAGTTGGTATGAATTACGATGATTTATCAGAAAAATTAGATGAAAAAATTAATAAATATTTTGATTTACGTCGAGAGTCACGCCCTCCCTTGTGTTGGCATAACATATATTCAACTGCAACAGGTTCAAAAACTCTTGAAAAAATAAAAGATGACTTAAAAGATAAAAAAGAAGGTTTGGAGGTAATAAGAGGTAATGAACATTTTAAACAGATGGTACCTGAGTATGAAAAGAGAATTAAAATGTTAAATGATAAAATTATTTCCTTTGAATCTGCTGAAATGATGTTACCTCATATGGTTCGTTTTACAAAGAATAAACTTAAAAATATCAACCTAAAAAAAATCAAAGCATTAAGCAAAAAGCTTGCCAAAAAAGATAAAGGTAAGAAAAAATAATATAACTGCCTTGATAGTCTATACATTTAAATAAATCAAATTGTTTTTTCATAGTTGTTATTTTGTTGTAAGATAAAATAATTATTAAATTTCTATTCTATAAATTACTAAAAAATGAACAAAAAAGATAAATTTAGTCCAGTAAAGAAAAATATAAATTTTGTAGATTTAGAACATGTTGTCTTAAATAAGTGGAATAAAGAAGATACATTTCAAAGATTGAGAAATAAAAATAAGAATAATGATCATTGGTCATTTATAGACGGACCTATTACTGCAAATAATCCAATGGGAGTACATCATGCATGGGGTAGAACATTAAAAGATATTTTTCAAAGGTACCATGCTATGAATGGAAAAGACTTGCGTTATCAAAATGGATTTGATTGTCAAGGATTATGGGTTGAAGTTGAAGTAGAGAAAGAATTAGGATTTAAATCTAAGCGAGATGTGGAAGAATATGGTATTGAAAAATTTGTAAAATTATGCAAAGAACGTGTAAAAAAATACTCTAAAATACAAACTGAACAGTCAAAACGTTTAGGTTATTGGATGGACTGGGAAAATTCATACTATACAATGGAAGATGAAAATAATTATGCAATATGGGGCTTTTTAAAAAAACTTTTTGAATCTAAAAAAATATATAAGGGATCTGATGTTGTTCCATGGTCAGGTCGTTCTGGAACCTCATATTCGCAGATGGAAATTATTGAAGGGCGAAAATTAGTTGCTCATAAATCAGTTTTTATTAAGTTCCCCCTAAAAGATAAAAAAGATGAACATTTGCTTGTTTGGACTACAACTCCTTGGACTTTAACTTCTAATGTTGCTGTTGCAATTAATGCAGAATTAGATTATTTAAAAATTCAAACTAATGATAATTCAATTTATTATTTTGCAAAAGAAAATTTAGATTATTTAAGATTAGAAAAACAATTTAATGATAAAAAACAGTGGATAAAGGGAATACCTAAATTAAAAACGATCTCTCAAATTTTTAAAGAAAGAGGGGGGTATAAAATTTTGGATACAATTAAAGGATCAGATCTGATAGGATTAGAATATATAGGTCCATTTGATGAGTTACTACCACAATCACAATTTGGAGGTTTTCCCTTTGTCAATCAAGAGTTAAAAAATGAAAAAATTTCTTCAATAAAATGCCATAAGGTAATAGATGGTGGTAAAGATGAAATTGGTAATGATATAGTTGTGGCAGGCGAAGGTACGGGGCTTGTTCATATTGCGCCTGGTT
>CAYFHL010000091.1:1732-5653 GCA_964342955.1 uncultured bacterium | reverse complement strand
TCCAGGCTCAAATTGTGATCATGATAGTTTTTATGTTTTAAATGATCTGCTGAATATTAAATCGGAATATGTTTGGCATAAAGAGACTAGTTTAAACAAATTTGATGCTATATTAATACCTGGAGGATTCAGTTATGGTGATTATTTAAGAACGGGTGCAATTGCTCGATTCTCACCTGTAATGAATGAAGTGATAAAGGGAGCTAAGTCTGGAAAACCGATCTTTGGAATTTGTAATGGATTCCAAATATTAATAGAAGCGGGTCTTTTGCCAGGAGCATTAATTATTAATAAAAAAGTTAAATTTTTAAGTCAAGATGTTACAATTGAAGTTTCAACGAATGATTCAATTTTTACAAAAAAATTACTTGAGAATCAAAAACTTAAAATGCCAATTGCGCATAAACAAGGTAATTTTATTGCGGATCAGAAAACCCTGCAACAATTACAGGATGAAGATAGAATTGCATTCCGTTATGTGAAAAATCATAAAGGAAATCCAAATGGTAGTATCGATCGAGTTGCAGGGATTTTAAATTCTGGCAGGAATGTTTTGGGTATGATGCCTCATCCAGAGAGGGCTTCAGAATCTATTTTGGGATCAGATGATGGCATCAATATTTTTAAATCAATGATAGAAACTCTAGCATAATGCAAAACAACAAAAGGTCAATAGTCTTTATTTTTTTAGTACTTTTTTTTGGTGCTATTATAGGAACGGTATTTAGTCAATTATTGGGATCTATTTTGCCAGATGGAGTAGTAAAAGATTTTTTTCTATTAACAAGAACAATAGGTTGGGGTTTAAAATCAGACAATTGGATTGACTTATATATAATACGTCTTAAATCAGGTTTTCTAGTAGATATAAGTGTAGTAAGTATATTAGGTATGTCAATTTCATGGTATTTTTTAAGATATTTTAAGTAGGAGATAAAATGGGATTAGGACCAGGTGAAATAGCAATTATTATTTTAGTTGTTATTATATTATTTGGAGGTAAAAAATTACCTGAACTTGCACGCGGACTTGGCCAAGGAATTAAAGAATTTAAGAAGGCAACTCGTGAAATAAAAGATGAAGTGCAAAATGCTACTTCAGATATGGATGAAGACTCAAAATAATTTTAAGGTTGGATTTTTTCAATAAATTTTTAACCCAATAGTTTTTTTATTTGAGAACATTTCGCTATGGAACAATTCAAATTAATATTAGTAGATTAAATATATTTAATTAAATGGAATTTGCAAGCCCATATTATTTATTGCTATTAATTTTACTGCCCCTGTTTTGTTTTTGGTACTTCTATTGGGGTAAAGAAAACGAAGGAACAATTAAGTATTCAAATACAGAATTAGTTCCAGATATATCAAAGAAAATAGGAATTTGGAAAAACATTGTATTAGTTATTACAAAATTAATAATTATGTTTTTAATAATTATTGCATTGGCAAGGCCAAGAATTATAAATATAATAAACGAAACTAAAACAGAAATTATAGATATCTTACTTGTGATAGATCAATCTTCATCTATGTTAGCTCAAGATTTCAAGCCAAATCGTTTAGAAGCAGCTAAAGAAGTTGCCAAACAATTTATTAAAAATCGTGAAGGTGATCGTTTAGGTATTATTGTTTTCGCTGGTGAGTCATACATTCAGTGCCCAATAACTAGAGATATAAATGTACTTATTGACTTTACTAACCAAATTGAAATTATAGATAGAGAATTCGATGGGACTGCGATTGGGATGGCTCTAGCAAATTCAATTAATCGTTTGCGGTCTAGTGATTCTGAGAGTAAGATAATTATTCTTCTTTCTGATGGTAGTAATAATTCGGGAGAGTTAGATCCAATTACCGCTGCAGATCTAGCAAAAAAATTTGATATAAAAATTTATACTGTTGCAGCTGGGAAAAAAGGTATGGCACCTTATCCCGTAGCAGATGCCTGGGGTAGAAAAATAATTAAAAATGTACAAGTTGATGTAGATGAAGAAACTTTAAAGCAAATTGCTAAAATAACAGATGGCAAATTTTTTAGAGCTACTGATAATGAATCCTTAAAAAAAGTATACAATGAAATAAATAGTCTAGAAAAAACTGTAGTAGAAATCAAAGAATATCAAAATTATAAGGAGATGTATAGCTGGTTTACTATCCCCGCAGCAATTATTTCTGTATTATTAGTTTTTATAACAAATATAGGATTTTATAAAATTTTCTAATGGTTAAATATTCTCATCCAGAAATGATATATCTTTTCATCCCACTTGCTATTATTATTATTATTAAAATAATGAAATCAAGAAAAAAACAAAAAATAATTCACAATATTGCATCACCTCAAATTAGAGAGTTTTTGTTTAGTAAAATCAATTTTTTTAGAGTAAGGTTGCGTTCAAATTTATTGATTTTGGGTGTTATATTTATAATTGTTGCTTCTTTAGGCCCACAAATAGGTGTAAAATTAAAAGAATTATCTCGTAAAGGAGTCGATATCCTTATTTTGCTTGATGTTTCAAAAAGTATGAATGCGATAGATGTTCAACCATCAAGAATTGAAAAAGCAAAACTTGAAATTAATAAATTAATAAATAATCTACAAGGAGATAGGCTAGGTATTATTGGATTTGCTGGTTCTGCTCATTTGCACTGTCCTTTAACAATAGATTATGCTGCCGCAAAACTATTTTTAAATTCTATGAATACGGATATTATAGAATCACAAGGAACAGATTTGGCAGCAGCATTAGATTTAGCTCTAGATCATACAGACAATCAAGATGATAAATATAAAGTCATTATAATTATTTCTGATGGAGAGGAACAGCAAGGAGAGGCCTTGAATTATGCAAATTTAGCAAAAGAGCAAGGTATAATAGTTCATACAATGGGAATTGGTACATTATCAGGGGGACCTATTCCAATTTTTGATAACCTAGGTAATGGTGGTGAATTTAAAAAAGATAATAGTGGAAAGATTGTTACTACAACACTTAATGAAGTTATTTTAAATGAAATTTCACATATTACAGGTGGAACATATGTACGTGTTGGTAATCAAATAAATGCAGTAAAACCAATTTTAGACAAAATAGGTAAAATGGATAAGAAAGAGATTAAGTCGCATGTATTTTCACAATATGAAGATAGGTATCAATTGTTTTTAATTTCAGGTTTATTTTTATTTTTATTTGAATTTTTTATTCCAACAAGAAATAAGAATGAAATACACTGGAAAGGTAGGTTTGAATAATTATGGCATTATTTTTTATTATTATAATGTCATTTTTTATTTTTGGATCAAGTCTTGATCAGAATAATCCTAAAAAGACACTTAATGAAGGGCATGAATCTGAATATAAGAGTGTTTTAGGAGAATATCAAAAATTAATTAATAAATATCCTAATAATTCTGAATTAAAGTTTAATTTAGGTAATATACATTATATGTATGGTAATATACCTGACGCAATTAGTCAATATCAAGATTTGTTAAATAATAGTGATGATGAAATAATTGCAGATGCACTTTATAATATGGGCAATATCCAATATAATGAGGGTAATTATAAAGAAAGTGTCGCATTGTTTAAAGAAGCTTTAATAAAAAAACCAAACGATAAAGATATTAAGCATAATTATGAAGTAAGCAAATCAATGGTCGATCATCAAAATAAAAATAATGATCAAGAGCAGTCTGATCAAGGAGATAATCAAGAGCAGTCTGATCAAGGAGATAATCAAGAGCAGTCTGATCAAGGAGATAATCAAGAGCAGTCTGATCAAGGAGATGATCAAGAGCAGTCCGATCAAGGAGATGATCAAGAGCAGTCTGATCAAGGAGATGATCAAGAGCAGTCTGATCAAGGAGATGATCAAGAGCAGTCCGATCAAGGAGATGATCAAGAGCAGTCCG
>CAYFHL010000091.1:0-1632 GCA_964342955.1 uncultured bacterium | reverse complement strand
TCAAGAGCAGTCCGATCAAGGAGATGATCAAGAGCAGTCCGATCAAGGAGATGATCAAGAGCAGTCCGATCAAGGAGATGATTCAGATAAGTCTGAAGATAGAATAAATGATTCAAAATCAAATAAACCTACAAAATTTGATGATGAACAAAATAAGAAAATTGATTTGAAAGAAGCAGAAGCTATTCTCAATGCTTTAAAGGCTGAGGATAAAAATTTGAAAAACAGAAAATATAGTATAAGTGGTAGAAATAATTTAGAGAAAGATTGGTGAGAATTCTAAAAATAATAATATTATTTAGTATATTATTCCCTCAAGGTTCTATTGAAGTTAGTGTAAATAAAAAGGAATTGTATAAAGGAGAATCGTTTAATCTTATAATTAAAGCAAAAAATACAAATGAATTTCCTGATATAGATTTGCCATTACTAACTGATTTTGAAGTAATAGGAGGTCCTAACCAATCTAGCTCTAATTCTATTAGAATAATCAATGGGAAAAGAGAAAATATTTCATCAACTTCAATTTCTTGGTCTCTTTTGCCTCTTAAAGAAGGTGAAATTATTCTTCCTTCTTTTCCAATTACTCTAGATGGTAGAACCGTAAAATCATCTGAATTTAAAATAAGTGTTATAAATAATCATAAATCTGGAAAACATTTAAAATATTTTATTAAATCTGAATTAGATAATGACTCACCCTTTGTAGGTCAGCAAGTTTCTATAACATATAAACTTTATACGCAGATTGATATTAATAGTTTGGATTTAGAGGCCCCTGTATATAAAGGTTTTTGGGTTGAAGATCTTTATGAACCAAAGGCTTATAAGTTTAATAGAGAAAATTATAATGGTGTATTATACCATGTAGCAATTATAAAAAAAACAGCTTTATTCCCAACACAATCAGGTAAGATTAATATAGAGCCACTGAATGCTGTTATTGGTATACAAGAAAAAAGAAGTGACTGGAATAACTTTAGTTTTTTTGGCCCTCCTGCTAAAAAATATAATATTTCAACACAATCTTTAGAGCTAGATGTTAAACCTCTACCTGCTTTTAATGAAGAAACATCAAATGTAGTTGGAGAATGGGAAATTAGTTCTAGTATTAATTCGCATAAAGTAATGCAGGATAATGCTCTGACATTAACATTAATAATTAAGGGATATGGCAATGTTAAGGTAATTGATATACCTAAAATGATTCTACCAAATGTGATTGAAATGTTTGAGCCTAAAATTCAAATAAATACTTCAAAAGAAAAAAATAAAATATATGGGGAAAAAATATTTGAATGGGTAATAATACCAAGGGATTTTGGAAAGATTGAAATTCCATCTATTCAATTTATATATTTCAGCCCTAAAAATAAAAGATGGATTATAAAATCAACTAAAAATTTATTAATTGATGTAGAAAAAAATAATAAAGCAAAAATTCAATCGATTGGTTTATTTAAAGAAGAGGTTGCTTTAGTTGGAGAAGATATAAGGTTTTTAGATGATTCTAAGCCTTATTGGATAAAAAAAGATGCCAAAATAGTTTCAAATTTAGCATTATTTTTTTTGTTTTTATCATTAATTAATTTTTCGATACCTCGGGCACAACACATTACAAAAGATTACATA
>CAYFHL010000090.1:0-5687 GCA_964342955.1 uncultured bacterium | reverse complement strand
ATCCAGGTCAGCCATATAGTTGTACTCAATGGGGAAATATGCCAACAGGTGGTGCGTCACAGATTGTGCATGATACTGGATATGATATATGGGGGCTTTTTGAAACTGGAAGTGCTTTTCCAAGTACAGTATGGATTGATCATGAAATGCGAGTTTATGATACAATGAATAATGCTGGAAGTTGGTCTATTGGGAATAGAATCAATGGTATGTTAGAAGCATGTGGAGACTTATGTGTTGATGGTGGTGGCTGTTCCAATGCTTTGGGCGATATCAACCAAGATGATGTTATCAGTATTTTAGATTTAGTAACTTTGGTTAATTATATTTTAGGTTTAAATGAGCTAAATGAATGTCCATTAGAAGCTTCAGATATGAATATTGATGGTATTATTAATATTCAAGATTTAATTTTGTTAGTAAATGCTGTTTTAGGACTAGATAGAGAATTAGATGTTGAATTAGATACAGCAGAATTAATATTTACAAATGAGAATAATAAATTATATATGAACATTAGATCTGAAACACCTATTTCAGGAATAGAATTAAAAGTTAATACAAATGAATTGAGTAATATTTATATTGAAGATGAATTTAATTTTAATGAGGTTTCTAATTTTAATGATAACGTTCAAACATATCTAGCATTTTCATATGAAGGTGAATCAATATATTCAAAAGATTTCAGTATAATTTTAGAAAATTCTGATTTAGTAACAAATAATATTAAAGTTTTACTATCAGCAAGTAATGGTCAATTAATTGAATCAAAAATAAATTATAATGAGTCATATCAAATTGATAATTTAGATTATCAAATTAATAATTTATACCCTAATCCATTTAATCCTAAAACTCAAATTTCATATTCAGTGCCTAAAGATGGTTTGGTTAAACTGATTGCATATGATGTTAATGGAAGACAAATTTCGCTTATTGAAAATAGTTATCACTCTGTTGGTGAGTATCAATTAAGCTGGGATGCATCAAACTTATCTTCTGGGATATATTTTGTTCAATTAATATCAGATGAGTATGTTTCTAATATGAAACAAGCTGTTTTAATAAAATAGTAATAATTTTATGAGCATTATTTTATTTTTTTTTACAGTATTATTCCCTTCTGAATATGATGTTGGTGATGTTGTTAGTATAGAAGATCAATTAGTTACATTCCCTATTTGTAATGGAGAATATTATAATCCTGAATTAAGTCTATCTGATTTTAATGGGGACTTAAATGGTGGACACTATTTTGTAACTTGGTTTGATATTTCTGCAACATGGTGACCTGCTTGTGAGACATTAGCAGGAGGTCCTGTAACAATAGTTGAAAATGAATGGGCAGAAAACCAGCATGTAGCACTTTTTACTTCTCTATCAGATTTAAATCAACCATATACATGTACACAATGGGGAAACTTAGGTGGTGGAGATATTGAGCCTTTAATTATATACGATTCATCAGATCAATTTATGAACTGGTTTGGATGTTGTGGAGCTTCAGTAGGTTGGCCATCCACTGTTTTTCTAAACCATGATATGGAAGTTCATTTTAAAGGTAATTATATGGGAGCTTTTGAAATTAATTATGTTATTGAACAATTATTAGAAGAATGTGGTGATGATTGTATAGTTCCTCCTCCGATGGCTCTTTTCACTTACGAAATTAATGGATTATCAGTTAGTTTTATAGATTTATCGATTTCTGAAACATCTAATATTATTGAGTGGAATTGGGATTTTGGAGATGGGAATAATAGTTCAGAACAGTTCCCAACCCATACTTATGAATCTAACGGATCATATTTTGTTACTTTAGATATAGTAGATCAATATGGTGCAGAGGGTATACAATATTGGGAAAACATTGATATTTGTCCAGATGGAATCTTAGATGAATGCGGCATTTGTAATGGTACAGGTCCGATCTATTTTTGTGAAATTAATGATCAATATTATTGCTCTGAAAATGAAATGAACAATGATTGTTTTTTAAGTAACAAAAGCGATTTTAATAATAAATTTTCAATAATAAATATATATCCTAATCCATTTAATCCATTAATTAATATTAATTATAGAATTGATGTTCAAGGTGCTATAAAAATAGATATAATCAATATTCATGGAGAGTTCGTTGAGAATATAACAAATGATTTCAAATTACCAGGTAACTACTATGTTTCATGGAATGGATCTAGTTATTCTAGTGGTGTTTATTTAATAAGAATAAAATATAATAATCAACTAAAGCTACATAAGATAATTTTATTAAAGTAATTAACTTTCATCTATTTTTCTGTCTTATTAATTATATAATTAGATTAGTTTTGGATATCATATATTTGTTGTAATGCACCCATAGCTCAATTGGATAGAGCGTCTGGCTACGGACCAGAAGGCTTGGGGTTCGAATCCCTATGGGTGTACAAAAATTTCTAAATTCGATATTTTTATGATAAAATATAGAAGTTTATTCCTAGCATTACTTATACTTGGATGCTCAAAGAAGACTCTTTCTCCTAATGATATTTTAATTGATACTATTCCTCCCACAGTAAATATTATTTCACCAAGCCAAAATTCAGTAATTAGTGAAAATAGTTTAATTTTGATTGAAGCTATCGATGATAATGAAGTAAAATTTGTTGAAATTTTAATAGATAGTATGCATTTAAATTTAATTGATAGTATTCCACCATATGAGATATCATTTAACACAACTACTTATAATGATGGTGCACAATTTAAAATCTTTGCTATAGCACAAGATAAAAGTGCAAACATCGGATATAGCAGCGAAATAACAGTTCTTATAGATAATTCTAATTCATATCCTGCTTCGGTAACGCTACTATCTTTAGATTCATTAAGTACAGGGTTTAATTTAAAGTGGTCTGAATCTAATGAAGCAGATTTTGCTTATTATAAACTACAAATATCTGAAGATCCATTAATGATCAATAATGCAGAAATATTTAATACAAATAAAATTTATGATACGGAATTTATAGATAATAGTGTCAAACAAGATCATTATTATTACTATAGAGTAATAATTGGTGATTTATATGGATTTGAGTCGCCTAGTAATATTTTATCTACATCAATGAATGATATGCCTATTGCTCCTGAAATTCTATCAGTAAAATATACACTAGATTCACTAGAGATCTTTTGGAATGATCTAACTATTTCAGATTATCTTTTTCATAAATTACTTTTTTCTAATTCAAAAAATGGTGTTAATGATACTTTGGCAGATTTTAATGATATGGAAATCAATAATTTCATTTCATTTGATTATTCTCCTATGGAAGAAAATTGGTTTAGTATTTTAGTAAGTGATAATTTAGGTCAATTAAGTATAAGTGAAGCTTATCAGCATCCCTATCCTAATGAACCAAATTTGAATTTTATTGAATATAGTGCTAATGAATTTATCATTAATTGGACTTCAGAAACAGATAATGACTTTTTTTCATATAAAGTTTTAGAATCAAAAACAGAAGATATAAATAACCTTCTTTTAATCGAAGAGATTTTTGATCAATTTAATTCAAATGTGATCATTCAAAATGTTCAAGAAAAAGAATACTTTTTATATCAAATTATAGTTTCAGATATATGGGGTTTGCAAACATATGGTGATCTTTGGCTTGCGAGTTCTTTTTATAAATTTTCAGTTACTGTAGGAGATATATATAATGATCAACTTAATTCTGTTCTTTCTTTAAGTGATGGTAGTTATATATCAATAGGTGAGTCATTTTATAATAGCACTAATTGCGGATTAATAGTAAAAATTGATCCATTAGGTAATAAAGTATGGGAACATAGATTAGAAAATGGTACAAGTTCTGGTTTTAATGATATTAAAAGAAACTATAATAATGATGGATATATTATTACAGGATATTCTTATGCAAGTGGGCAAGATGAAGATATTTGGTTGCTAAAAGTTAATTTGTTTGGTGAAATAATATGGTCATCTTTCTTTGGTGGTGATCAAAATGATGCGAGTAATGCAATTGAAATATTAGAAGATGGTAATATTGTAATGACGGGTTATTACCATACTGAGCCAGATAATAAAGATATGTTTATTACTAAAACAAATAATGATGGCGAAGAAATTTGGACAAAATATTTTGGAGATGTTGAACATGATGAAGGTCTTGATGTGATTAATAATAATGGAAATATTTTAGTATGTGCCTTAACACATTCTGAAGGTATAAATAATGGAGAAATTTGGACAGTTGAGTTAACTCCTAATGGTGAGATACTTAATAGTAAAATTTTTTATAAAGATGGGTATCAAAAAGGATATTCTATTAGCCATGGTATAGATAACGGATATATTATTTTAGGAACAAATGAATCTACATTAAATAATTCTAATAATTCTATTTTGATGAAAATTAATAGTGATTTTGAAGTTGAATGGGAACAAGAAATAGGTGGGCATTCAAATGATATACTTTCCTCTATCAAATCTTTAGAAAACAATTATATTGCAGTAGGCCAAACATATTCTTTTGGTTCAGGCCAAGGAGATGTTTGGTTAGTTAGTATATCATATACGGGTGAAATATTATGGTATAAAACTATTGGGGGAGAGAACAATGATAAAGGCCAAGATATTAGTATAGCTAATGATACAGGTTTTATAATATGTGGCAGTACTTATTCATTTGGAAGTGGACAAAGAGATGGTTGGATTATCAAAACAGATTCTCGTGGAAATTTTGAATAAATAAGAAAATTGAAACAATTTGTAACTAGCGCTACTTTTGATTGTTGTATCTATTACATTTCAATAAATTATACATATAAATTTTAAAAATATTCTTGTGAGGTAAAATATGTTCATTATATCAAAAAAAATTCCATTTATTTTTATAATCATATCAATGGTTTTTCCGAAAACTAATTATATAGACTATAAACAAGTTGAATCCAATGTAACTGAGCAAAATATTATACAAAATGATTTTGAATCAAAATATGGAAACGATTGGCAGTTCGAATGGAATATAAACAATACACCTCATCGTGTATTTGGACATTCAATCTCACATTCATTTAATGCATTAGATGAAGATCAAAGTGAAATTTCAGCAAGATCATTTATTGAAGAAAACCCATCATTTTTTAATATTTCAAATGAAAATTTAAGTCTTTGGGTAAATGAGCAACATGGGAAAATTCGTTATTTAATATTTAACCAATATTATAATAACATCCCCGTATGGAATGGTAGAATAGATTTTAGATATCGTCTAAATGGAGACTTGGTAATGTTGGGTCATGATGCCTTTCCAAAGCTGAATTTAGATACGACCCCAGTAATTGGATTAGATGATGCGAAATTAATAGCTAAATTGGATATAGGTTTTGATGAAACTCTTGAAGATGAAGTGACTAAAGAACCAGAGCTTTTTATCTGGGTTGAAAATAAAAATGAGCCAAAATATCATTTAGCATGGTTAACCGAACTTTTTGTTCATTCAACTGAACTAACTGATGAAGTACCAGTTCATAGATGGAAAGTTTTTGTTGATGCAAAAAGTGGATTAATTTTAGAGAAAATTGATCAAGTTCGTCAACTTACTTTAGAAGGGCATGTTTATGGAAGTGTAAAAGATGAACCTTTTGGTGAAGCGACTATGAGAGGA
>CAYFHL010000089.1:0-5839 GCA_964342955.1 uncultured bacterium | reverse complement strand
AGATGAAAGATTATAATGAAAAATATTGGTCTCAGAGATCAAAAGGTTATGATAATACAAATTGGGTAAGGAATAAAGAATTAATTACAACTTATCTTGATTTATTACCTAAAAAGAATTTTCATAAAATTCTTGAGATTGGAATTGGAACGGGTGCAGTTGCAGAGATAGTAGCTAATAATTTGGGACCACTTATTGGTATTGACATAAGTGATCAAATGATATCAAAAATAAGTAATCCTAATATTACTGCAATTGTAGGAGATGCACACAATTTGGAGTTTAAAGATAAGAAATTTGATTTAATCTATATGAGGAATGTGATACATTATATTAAAGATCCTAAGCAAGTAATGTCTGAAGTTTTCAGATGTTTAAAGCCTAATGGTCATTTTTTATTTTCTCAAGTTATACCTCCTGATGATTCAGTATCAAAAGAGTATGATTGGTTGATAGGTAGAGAAATACACTATCCTACTAAAATTGAAATTATTGATTTTATGAAGGACTTTAAAATAGATAAAAAAATAAATTATATATTAAAATCTCAAAGTATAAATAATTGGATAAATAATACATGTAATAGTAATAGTGAAAAGACTAAAATAATTAATAGACATTATGAAACATCAGATAAATATAAAAAAATGGTTAATTATTTTGTAGATAGAGATGATATATATGTTGATGTTAAGCACTTAATGATCTTAGCAAAAAAATAAGTTGAAAAATATTTTAACAAAAATTAAAAATAATTATTATGTTTCTATTAATGATAGTAATGTAACTGATTTTTGGACAAATAAAATTTGTAGATGGATAGCTTCTTGTTTAGTTGTATTAATTTATCCAACACCTATTACTCCTAATACTATATCTATTATATCATTAGTATTAACAATATGTGGTATTTATCAAATTTCGTATTACAACTTTGAATATGCCTCTATATTAATATTTTTATCATTTATTATGGATTGTGTAGATGGTCAATTAGCAAGGGAAAGAAATACAATTACAGTTTTTGGAAAATACTTTGATCTTATATTAGATAATATAAAAGAAATTATTTTATTCATGTATTTTATTTTTTATTTTTCAACCAATGATTATTTCCTTGTTAGTTTTTTCGCACTTTTTATCATTATTTTTTCAAATATGTTTGATTGGATAAGAAAAACATTAATAATGGTAGTTAAAGAAAAAAAAGAAAAAAAAATGAATTTGTTTTCTAAGTATGGTATTGTATTTTGGAGTGGACCAATTAGAAATTTTATTATTGTATTCTGTTTATTAATTAAAAAACCAGAATATATTATTATATACACAATTTCTATAGGTTTATACTCTACTATAAAAAAAGCAAATATCATTTATAATTTAACTAAAAGTACATCTAAAACTACTTAACTCTAGTTAAGTATATTTTATTGAAAATTAATAAAAATAATTTATTGGCTAATCGAATAAAAAAAATAATTTATGGAACATTGTTTTATCCGATGTATTTATTAAGTACAATATTGCCACGTTCATCAAAAATATGGATTTTTGGTGCATGGTATGGTAAGTATTATTCAGATAATCCAGCATATATATATGAGTATATTGCAGATAAAAAATTGGATATAATTCCCATTTGGCTAACACAAAATAAAAATGTTATTAAAAATTTAAGAAAAAAAGGACTTAGAGCTTATAGTACTTTTTCAATTCAAGGATTTTGGTATGCATTAAAGGGTGCTGTTACTTTTATAAATTGTGGTTATGAAGATGTCAATAAGTATTGTATAAAAAATTCTATAATTGTTCAACTATGGCATGGGGTTCCATTAAAAAAAATAAAAAATGATGATGAGATTAATAATAATCTTAATAATTTTTTAATATTTACTCGGAAAATATTTTTTAAAATATTTCCATTTTTTGATGAGGAATATGATATGCTTATTTCATCTGGTAAAAAAACATCACAAAGATTTTTTACTGCATTTAGATTAGATAGGTCAAAAATATTTGAAACTGGTTTTCCAAGATCTGATATAATTCAATCTAAAGAATTATCCTTAAATAAAGGACAAGTTATAAATTGTGATAACACTAAGATTGATAAGCTAATCTTATATGCCCCAACTCATAGAGAAGAGGGGAAAGGTAGTTTTAATATTTTTTCAAATTATAATTTAGTAAATTTTAATAAGTTTTTAAAAGATAATCATTCCATACTTTTTGTTAAATTACATTTTTATGAAGACTATGAAAAAATCATGATTATGTTAGATAATCAATCAAATATAGTTCTCTTAAAGAATGATATTGATATTAATCGGATTTTATTTAATATGGATATATTGATTACAGATTATTCATCTGTTTTTTATGATTATTTGATTTTAGATCGTCCAATAATATTTACACCATTTGATATCGATGAATATCAAAAGTTTGATAGGGAATTATATGTAGATTATAATGAAGAAGTTCCTGGTCCTATATGTATGGATTGGGAACAAGTTAAATTGGAGTTAAAAAAACTATTCCAGCATAATGATCCATTTCTATCTAAAAGGAAAAAATGTTATAATCAATATTTCAAATATTCTGATGATCAAAATACAAAAAGAGTTGTTAATACCATTATTCATTATATAGACAAAAATGTTAAATACTAATACAAAAATTGTAAAAGAATCTGCCATTTCATTTTTCGGGATGGGTTTGGGGCAATTGATACGATATCTATTTACAACTCTATTAGCTAGGTGGGCAGGTCTTGAATTATTAGGAATATACTCTATTTCAAATGCTATTACTAGAATATTTGAGGTCATCGGTAAGTTAGGTTTAGATCAAGGTGTATTACGAGCAGTAAGTAGAGTAGACAGTATTGAACAGAAACAAAAACTTATTTTATCGGCATTAAAAATGAGTTTGCTTTCAGCAATGTTATTTATGTTTATACAAATATTTATGTCTCATTGGTTAACTAAATATTTTTTTAATCAATCGAGCTTATTAACTAAAGTAATTATTATTCATGCTCTATCATTACCTTTTTATATTTTGATCCACATTTCAGCTAGTTCTACCCAAGCATTTAAAATATTAAAATATAAAATATTTGTTTCTGAAATACAAAATCCATTTATTTTGTTATCTACAATGGTCCTATTCTATTTTTATTTTTCTTTAGAAACAACAATTACATTTCCCGTTTTAATATCATCTGTACTAGGACTTTTTTCAATAAACATTTTTTTAAAAAAAATAACAGGAGTAAATATATTATTTATTAATTCTGGAGTATTTAATAAACAACTGATCAATTATTCATTACCTATAATGTTTATATCTATTCTAGGGACTATTTTACACTGGACAGATATTTTAATGTTAGGATATTATGAAAGTCCTCAAATTGTAGGATTATATCATCCTTCAGCTAGAACTGCTGGTATAATAAGAATAATATTTTTAGCATTTTCTGGAATTTATGGACCTATCTTAGCTCAAATGTATGCAAAAAAACAAATTAATGAAATGAATTTAATGTTTAAAACAGTTACTCGTTGGATTGTAACTCTTGCATTACCATGCATTATATTTTTGTGTTTATATCCTAAAAAAATCATGCTGATTTTTGGTGCCAACTTTATTGTGGCTTATCCTATATTAATAATTTTATCTGTTGCAGCATTTATACAAGCAATTTTTGGAATTGGGGGTACCAGCTTGAATATGACAGGTTTTCCTAAAGTAAATTTATTTAATACATTGGTTGCATGTGGCTTAAATATAGGAATGAACTTTATTTTAATTCCCAAATATGCTGGTATTGGTGCTGCATCTTCAACATTAATAACACTCACATTAATTGCATTGTTAAGATTATTTCAGAATTATAAATTATTACAGTTATATCCATTTAGTTGGAAAATGTTAAAACCTACAATTTCTGCTATGCTTGTATTATTCATAAGCTACTTTATTAAACCTATTCTTATGCCGTACCATACTATAATAACATTATTTAGTAGTAGCATTATTATATTTTCTTTGTATTTTATTTTATTATTTATTTTAGGAATTGATGATGATGATTATGGCCTCATCAATGATATAAAAAATAAATTATTTAATTATAAAGCAGATAGATGAAAATATTTGAAAAGTATCAATTTTATTTTACATATATACTAGCAACATTAATATTAATAATATATTTGTTTGAGAAACCTTTATCAGGTGAATATTATTTTGGAGGACCTGACTCATTGTCTCCAAGTGCAATTCACCAAGGTATACAAGAATCAAATAAAGATTATGGTGAATATGCATTTTGGATTCCATGGGTTTTTAGTGGTTTACCATCTGTTCATTCTTTTCAAAATATATCAGACTATTATCTGCCTAATCATATAATAAATTTTTTTAAAAATTTAGGATTAGTTGCTTTCTGGAATTATGTATTTCATTTTCTATTGATGGGACTTGGAATAATATTTTTATTAAAACAATTCAATTTAACTTCACACAGCATTTTTTTTGGTTCAATATCATTTATATTAATGCCATATTTAGTTACTATGGTTGTACATGGACATGGAAGTCAAATGATGTCTGTTTCTTGGTTGCCTTGGATTATTTGTTATATTTTGAAATTGTATAAAGAAAATTCAATTATAAACATTGGAATGCTAGCTTTTGTAGTAGGTTTGCAGTTGCAACGAGCACATGTTCAAATTGCATACTATACATGGTTATCTTCAGGTTTACTTATTTGCTATATATTAATAAGATATAATTTTTATAATAAATTAAGATTTTTTATTTCTTCTATTTTAGCATTTATTATTGGTTTGTTAATGTCATTTTGGATATACCTACCAGTTATTAATTATGCACCCTATTCTATTAGAGGAGGTAGTATTGAAGGTGGTACTGGTTTTGATTATGCTACTGCTTGGTCTTTTTCATTTTATGAAGTTTTTACTTTTTTTATTCCTTCATATTTAGGCTTCGGAGGAATGACATATTGGGGAGATATGCCTTTTACTGATTACCCTAATTATATGGGAATTGTTGTGTTCTGCGCATCTATAATTGGGATAATATTTCATAAAAATAATATAAAATGGTATTTTACAACATTAGCAATAATATCGTTATTTTTATCATTTGGGAAAAACTTTTTTCTTTATCAAATATTTTATGATTATTTTCCATATTTTAATAAATTCAGAGTTCCAGCAATGTTTCTTATTCTAACACAATTTTCCATTAGTATTTTGGCTGCTTTTGGTCTTGATGTTATTATTAAAAGAATAATTGAAAAACGTAGTTTAATAAAATTATCATACTATTTTATTTCATTCATAATTATAATTCTTATTTCTAAGTTTATATTGCTACCAGACCTAGGTAATTTCCCAAAGTATCCGCAAACAGATTTACCGCAACATATTAAATTGAGTATTGATAATTTGAGAATGACAATGATTAATAATGATATAGTATATTCAATAGCATTTTTATTAATTATCACTTTCAGTCTTTATCTATCAAAAAAGAAGTGGATTAATTCCCAAGTAATAGCCATAATAATAATTAGTTTATCAACAATTGATTTAATTAAAGTTGATACTGAAATTATTTCTCCAGATAAGGCTAGTTTACGTCAATCAACAATGATAACTAAATCTTTTAAATCAAATTATTTAAAAGAAGATGAAATAATTAAATTTTTAAAATCAGACACTACTAAATACAGGATTCTTCCACTGGGGTATTTAAATAACAATAGATGGTCAGCTTTTCAAATAGAAAGTATTGATGGTTA
>CAYFHL010000088.1:0-5968 GCA_964342955.1 uncultured bacterium | reverse complement strand
GCACGAACAATTCGTCGAATTAATTCCTCAGTTTTTCCTGAAAACATTGAACCACATATTAATTCAATCCATCCCGTATTTGTTGGAGTTAAAGTCAATTTATTTAAATTATTTTATATAATTATTAATTAATGGCATAATTTCTTTTTTAATTTTATTTAGTGAATTTATTTTTCCCCCTTTCTGTTGAACAATTATATCTGCATATTCCTTAGTTGGTTCAACAAATTTAAAATGCATTGGCCTAGTTGTTTCTGTATACTGTTTTATAATATGTTTAAGCGATCGATCTCTATGTTTTTTATCTCGGATTATTCGTCTAATTATTCTTATGTCATCAGCAGTATCAATAAATAGCTTAACATCAAACAGATCACGAATATTTTTTTTAAAAAAAACAAAGATACCTTCAATAATTATAATATCTTTTTTTCCTACAGATCTAGAATAATTTTCTCTTGTATGAGTTGCAAAATTATAAACAGGTATTTTTACTTTAATTCCGTTTTTGATTTTATTTAAGTGATCAACTAGTAGTACAAAATCAATTGCTTCTGGATGATCATAATTAACTAAATTTCTTTTATCCATTGTTAAATCAGATAAATCTTTATAATACGAATCTTGTTCAATAATCAAGGCCCTTGATTTAGGAAACTCCAAAGAAAGAGATTCTGCTAAAGCAGTTTTACCTGAGCCAGTGCCTCCAGCAATACCAATTATTTTACAGTTTTTATTCATTAACCAAATGGGAAAGGTAATAATTCTGAAGATTGTAATTCTTTAACGATACCATCTTGATTCATAAGATAAATTTTTATATTTCGTGCATATTCATATATAATTTGTCTACATCCACCACATGGTGTTGCACCATCAATAGTAATAATGCCCATACTTTTAAATTTTGAATGCCCCTGAGCAATAGCTGAAAAAATTGCAACTCTTTCTGCACAAAGTGTGTTTGGATATGCCTTTGATTCAACATTACATCCTAGAATAATATCATTGTTTCCTGTTATAAGTACAGCTCCAACAGGATATTTACTAAAGGGTGCTTTAGCTCTACTTTGGGCTATTTTGGCATATTTTATTAATTTATTTTGATCCATTTAAATAATAATTTATTATTATTTAATAAAAAATTGTCCATTTATTTTTGAATTATTTCCAAGTTTATCTGTTGCATTTATTGAAAAAAATGAGTTCCTGAATTTAATTTTTCTGGAAAATTATAAGTAATTTTATTTTGATAAGAATTATATTCAAAAATTAATTTATTTTCATTTAACATTAATTCTATATCAAGTTCACCATCAATACCAGCAAATGAATCTGTTACATTAAAAGAAAATGTTGTAATATCTTTTGAGTAATAAGTTCCATTAAGATCAGGTATTAGATTAGAAATTATGGGGCTATTTGATTCCTTTATTAGAGCAAATGTACCACCTGAAAATATTTTAGAAAAATATTGATTGTTTTTATATTTAGTTGATAGGAAAAACCATTCACTTTGTATATCATCATAATAGAATATGCCACAATCATTAAAACAATCTTTAGAATCCTCAAAAGATAAGACCATTTCATTAATAAAAGGAATAAGATTAGGGCCGATAAAATATGGTCCTTTAATTATTTCCCCTTCTTTAGGATTTGCATAATTAGCTGATTTTAACCAAATAAAAGTTGTATCTGAAAATGATTGATCGGCTTGAATAATAATTTCATTATCAAGTGATTTTAATACTAGAGTACTATCTGGAATGTATAATTGGCCATTTAAATCAAAGAGAAAATATTCTTCTGGAATTAATTGAGGGTAAGATACATTGATAACATTAAAGTCTGCAATATCAGAGGGAGATAGTACTTCAGAAATATGTTCGAACCTAGATATACGATCCATATGAATTGTTTTTTTTGTTTTATTGTTTTCTAAAGTTAAATTAATATCTAATCCTGTAAAATTGTCTTCTATAAATGAGATAAATATACCATGGTCAAATTCTTTTAATTTATAACTACCTGATACAGTTTTAGGATAATAAATACTATTCATATGGAAGGTAGGTTTAGAAGCAATTCCATTTTTATTTAATCCAGAGATCTGAATTATATTATATGTAGGTGAATAGTTTTCAACTTTAAAAGTATTAAAATCAGTTGAATAATGATTTGCTGGTAATACATCATCTGAATGATAATTTTCTAATAAGCTAATTTTAGGCCTAACTTGCTCATCTTCATTAAATCTGATGATGCACTCATTTTCATTAAATAGAACATCATAATCATATGTTGGAAGTGTATCAGTTCTAAAAACAACCTTGATTTGTATATCATTGTTTGAATAATCTCGAACATTAATTATTGCATCATGAAATAAGTTATCTGAACTAATATTTATTTCAGATTGTGATTTATTGTTTACAAAAGGTAAATCTGTGTTATCCTTATAGCTAAATAGATGATAAAACTTACCTAGACCTTGTTTTTTAAGTGAATAATTTCTTTCTGTATACAGTTTGCTAGCATTTTCAAAATCAATTTTATCATATTGAGATGAATAAATGAACTTTGCATCAACCATCAGATCAAGGTTATAAATACCATAATTGAAGGGTTGGTTATTAATACGATCATAAAATTGACCAGCAATTCCAAATTTACCTTTAATAGAAATTGTATCATTTAACACATATTGATTATTAACATATTTTAGAGGGAAGACTTTTGTTAAGTTATATCCATTGATAAGTGTATTTTTATCTAAAGGAATAAAAGCTATAGACTTTGCAATTGGACTTAAGTTATCAAAGATTGATAGAGATGTATTTAATGGGTTAATGGTATTATCAGTTGAATCTCTTATTTCAAAATGTAAGTGTGGACCTGATACACCTCCAGTATCACCTGAATATCCTATAATATCACCCTTGTTTACTCTATATTTGTTGGGTTTTAGTGAATGGTCAATGGTATAGCTAGAATAGTAATTTTGCAAAGAGTAGACAATATTATTAATTAATGGTGTGAATTTTTCTAAATGTGCATAAACTGCAACATTACCATCATCTAGTTTAATATATATAGCTTTTCCGTATCCTTTTGAGCTAGTTCTAACTCTTGATATATATCCATTATCAATAGCATAGAGTTCTAATCCATTATGACCAAAAGTTCTTATATCTAATCCTGTATGGTATCTGCCTGGACGTTCTTCTCCGTATACAGCAGTTAGATTTTTCCCAGCATTTATTGGCCAATGATATTCATTGGCAGAAATTGTTTTAATAATTATTAAAATAATAAAATAAGAATATTGAAACATTTTATACTTTTAATATATGAAAATAAATAAATTGAAGTTATAACATATGAATATTGAGTTGTAAATTATCTATGTTTGTGAGTCAAAAACTACTCAAATTACGTTTAAAATTATTCTTTTGGATCCTTTCTGGGAAAGTAAAAAAGGTTAACCCTGAAATAAATCTTGTATCCCATCTTCAAAAGATAGAGGATATTATTTTTATTTTTCCTATGGAAGAGAGTGCATTTAGAGTATCAATGTTTTCTTTTAGGAATATTGGTTATAAAATTAATAATAAAGTAAACCTATATTATTTAGTAAATAAAAAGTTTAAAAGTAAATTTAATATCCATAATGGAGAAAATATATATATCAATGATTCATCATTTGAAAAAAAACTATCAGATGAAAAAATCATCCTAGATTTACTACCTAATATAAAATATGGAATGATAATTGATCTTAATCCTAGCCTTCACTTAGGTATTGCAAAATTAATTAATATAATGAAATCTGATCTTAAAATTGGATTTAAATCATACCTATCTGATAAATTTTATAATCTTCAATTTGATATTTCAAAAACAGAAGTAATTGAAAATGGATATATCCAAATAAAATCAATATTAAAAAAGTTATGATTATAACAATTTTTGAAGATAATTATACAGATGATTTATTTCCTTTTTCTCTAACACATGCTACATTTGAATTAAGATGTGGTGCCTTTAGCAATTTAAAAAGAATAAAAAATTTAATTACAAAAAACGATCAAATTCATTTAATTGTTCGTAAAGAAATAGTTGATTTAATAAAAGAACGCTATCCAAATTATATTGTTAATCCAGACTTTATACACCCAGGAATTTTAATAAATGGATCAACTATTTGGGATTCAAAAAAATTGAATAAAATTAGAAATGAAAAAATTTATTCAAAAAATAAAAAATTAGTTGGGATACATTTAAATAAGAAAATTTCTATTAAAGAGTTTGAAGCATTATTAACCTTAAAGTATGCAAACCATCATCAAATAAATATACCTCATTTTGATTTTATATGGGATGGATTGTTTTATCAAAAAAATGTAATAAAAAATGACAAATTAAATTTTGATGGAATGCATGAAGGAGATTATCACTCATCCGTAATTTTTAAAAATAAAAATGAAATTATAATATGTAAAAATTCTAAAATCTTAGCAGGATGTGTTTTAGATGCAACTGAAGGGCCTATAATTATTGGAAAAAATGTAACTATAGATATAGGAGCACTAATTAAGGGGCCCGCTTATATTGGAGACTATTCAATTATTAATCCAGGCGCTAAACTAAGAGGCAATATTTCATTTGGTCCAATGTGTAAAGTAGGAGGCGAGGTAGAAGATACTATAATATTAGGTTACTCAAATAAGCAACACGATGGATATTTAGGTCATAGCTATTTAGGTGAATGGATTAATTTAGGTGCCAATACAAATAATAGTGATTTGAAAAACAATTATAGTAATATTAATATATTATTGAATGGCCAAACTATAGAAACAAAAAGACAGTTTTTAGGTGTTATGATTGGTGATTATACAAGAACAGCTATTTCAACAATGTTAAATACTGGAACAGTTATTGGTGTTTGTGCGAATGTTTTTGGATCAGGCTTTCAAAAGAAAAATATTAAATCTTTTGCTTGGGGAAAAAAAGATAAAACTGATTTAGAAAAATTATTTGAAACTATAAAAATAATAAAGGCAAGAAGAGAAAAAATTTTTTCAAAAGCTGAAAAAGCACAATTAACTAAAATTTATAATAATAATATTAATAATTGAAAAAAGATATAAATGAAGTATATATTTTCGTTCAGTATATAGGAGTGTAAAATGGCTTTTGAAGGTTTGATATGTCCAGCTTGTTCTAATCCTTTAGATGAAAAAGAATTAGATAAAAAATTAATTTGTCCACACTGTAGTACAAAACTAAAACAAAAAAAATTTTTAGCTTTTCTAGAATTTTTAATGATGCATGGTTTAGTATCTAATATTGATTTTTTTGATCATACTCTATATGGTGATGAAATAAAAAAAACTGAGGAAGAAGTAGACTTAGAAGATGAAACTAATCCGGATGATTTTGAAAATAAAACAGATCGAATGGATTATATTCAAGAAACGCCAGATTTAAAAGAAGTTACAACTGATGAAGAAGAATTTAGAGAATGGGAGGGGTTGGAAGAAGATTGGGAAGACTTTAATAAATCAGAGAGAAAGGGAGGAAAGGAACAAAATGACAAAACAAGAGGATAAAAAACAACATCAAATTAAAATTGAATTAGATGACAGTATTGGTCAAGGTGAATATTCCAATTTTGCTGTAGTAACTCATTCACCAGCAGAGTTTATTATGGATTATATTCGTGTTCTTCCTGGAATGACAAAGTCAAAAGTTAAGTCTAGAATTATTATGGCACCAATGCATGCAAAAACTTTAATGATGGCATTGCAAGATAATATTAAAAAGTTTGAAGATAAGTTCGGTTCAATTAAAGTTGCAAAACAATCAAATTTGAAACAGGGAATTAAGTTGCCTGATGAAACCTTGCCTAATTAAAATATTATTTTAACAAAACTGTTTTTTGAATATTAAAACTATTTTT
>CAYFHL010000087.1:0-6018 GCA_964342955.1 uncultured bacterium | reverse complement strand
TGAAAATTTTGAACTAACACTAACTGAAAACACACTTGTTAATCCTGTAAAATCTACTGAAGGCAATCAAACAACAATTTTATTTGTTATGCCTAAAAGTGATGATGTATTATTAAGTGCTAATAGCCATTTTACTATAGAATCTGTGGTAGCAGCAGCTAATTCAGAAAGCTATATGGAAACTAGTGTTAGTTACCCATCAGCTTTTAGTGTTGCTCCAGCTTATCCAAACCCATTTAACCCAGTTACAAATATTAATTTGTCTCTAAACACTGATGCTGATGTATCTGTAAAAATATATAATATGATGGGACAACTAATTGATATTATTGCTGATGGTCAAATGTCTAACGGAAGTTATTCATTTAGTTGGGATGCAACTGATGTATCAAGTGGTTTATATTTTATAAAAACTACTGTTGGATCAGATGTTAAACAACAAAAAGTAATGCTATTGAAATAGTTTAATTTATTTCTTGTAAAAAAAAGCCCACCGTAATGGTGGGCTTTTTTTTATACCATTTATATACAAGAGTTTTTTTAATTTTACGATTGAATATTTTTATCAATGCATTAAGGAGAGATCTTATCAAATATAAATTTATTTTATTAATAATCTTTTTTACTGGATTAATATTTCCAAGAAATAGCCGAATTATAGGTGTAGTTACTGATAATAAAACAGGATCACCCCTTATTGGCGCTAATGTTCTTTTAGAAGAAACTATGCAAGGAAGTGCAACTGATGTTGATGGAAATTATGAAATTAAAAATGTTCCTAAAGGAAATTATCGTTTAACAACAACTTACATAGGATATTCAAATAAAACACAAGATATAGAAATTGGAAATGAAATTGAATATCTTATAAATATTAAATTGGAAGCTTCATCAATCCAGCTTAAAGAAACAAAAGTTACAGCAGAAAAAAGAAAAGAAAAGGTCACTGAAGCCCCTGCTTCTATTGAAATTATTACTTCAAGAGATATTAAACGAGCAACTACAACCAATATGGGGGCCTACTTAAAAGGTCTAAAAGGAGTTGATTTTACATCCAGTGGTATTAATAACTATAGTATTTCCATCAGAGGATTCAATAGTAGCTTTAGCACACGTTTACTAACACTTTCAGATGGTAGGGTTGGCAATATTCCTTCTCTGAGAGTTATTAATTATAGTTTAGTTCCTCAATCTACAGATGATATTGAAAAAATGGAAGTTGTTTTAGGTCCCGCCACCGCACTTTATGGTGCAAATGCTCATAGTGGTGTTATTAATATGATATCTAAGCCACCAGCTCTTTCTGAAGGATTTAATTTTAGTGCATCCGGTTCAAATGATGATCGACAATTACGCAAAATCAATGCACGATGGGCAAAAAAAATATCTAAAAACTTTAGTTTTAAATTATCTGGTACTTATATACATGCTTGGGAATGGCCCTTTATTTCTGAAATTGAGTATAAACAACATCTCTATCCTTGGTCTGGCCACCCTATTAGAGTTAAAGATGGAAAAGATAATAATCCATGGAATAATCCAACGGATCCTTTGATAATCGGTGTTAATATAAATGGTGATTCTGTTTTGATAGGAAATGGTGAGCCTATGGATACTGGTGATCCAGATGGTGATGGAGTAATGGGTGAAGATTGGTGGAATGGGTATGATGATGACGGTGATTGTCCAGGAGATACAAATGGAGATGGTATCGTTTGTGGTACTGGTGATCAAGGAGTAGACGAAGACTATTTCACAGCAAATGGAATAGATGATGATAATGACTGTACCAGTGATTCAAATGGAGATGGATGCTATTGCTGTGCAGGAGATTTAAATGTTGATGAGAACATTGATCATGCGCTAGATAAATGGTTAGATGGATATGATAATGATTGGGATGGAAATGCTGATGACTCACAAGAATATTTTTCAAACCAAGCTGGATCAGACTATCTACCAAATTGGCAATATAATCTTGAACAAGAAAATATTATAATTCATGGTGGCCGAAGAGATTCTATTATTAATGGACAATTGAATCCTTGGTATTTACCTGGAGCAACATTAGCAGAAACTAACTTGAAAGGAGATTTTTACTATGATGAAAATCTGGTAGAATTTCTTTTTGATATTTATATATATGATTTTGGTAATGATGGACAGCCTGGTGATCCCTTTGAAGATTTAGCTGGTGATGGAATTTTACAAATTGGAGAATCAACTTTTAGCATCGGTACTTTTACCTCATTTAATGATTATGGATTAGATGGTATACCTAATACTAATGATTTTGGTGAAGGTGATGGTATATGGCAACCTGGAGATGGTTGGATAGATTCCAATAATAACGATGAAATTGATCCTCCAGGAGTTGATAGCTATTCGCTTCCTGATCAAAGTATTGATGTTTATCCCTTAGCAAATGGATACTGGGATTCAAATGAAACAATTTTTGACTGTGGGAATGATGGTCTTTGTCCTGGTGATCCTGGCTATACAGGTCCAGATCTCGGTGAAAATGATGGCAAGCTACACCCATGGGATTCAGGTGAAAATGATGGAATGTTTGATACTGGTGATGGAATTTATGGATATCCAGGAGATCAGTATGATGATGAGAATAACAATGGTGTATGGGATCATGGAGAAACCTATCAAGATAATAATGAAGATGGTAGCTACACACCTCCTGACTATGTAGATAATTTTCAATATGTAGATGATATAAATGGCGATGGTCTAAGTGACTATCCTGATTTTGAAGTAGAAAATAGAAGAATTGAGTTTAGATTAGATTACGATCCTAGTAGTGACGTTAACCTTACATTTCAATCAGGTTATGCTTGGACAAAAACACAACAAGTTACTGGAGTATCAAGATATTTAGCTGATGGCTTTGAATATACATTTTATCAATTAAGAGGACGATACAAAAATTGGTACTCACAATATTACATTAACCAATCATATTCAGGAAATACTCGAGGATATAATCTAGGTAATGTTATCTTTGATCAATCAAAGAACCATGCATATCAATTACAATACCATAATAATTTTAATAACTATGATACTAAATATGTTATGGGAATAGATTATTTTAAAACTAAACCATTTACTAATGGTACTATACTAAATGATGGACCTAATGGATATGATAATGATGGAGATAACATCTATATAGGGTATAATGGTTTGGATGATGATAATGATGGTACTGCTGATGATAATTTTTGTTCAGATGGTAGTATTAGTGGTTTAAGAGATGGAAAGTTGTGGGCGTGTGCTGAAGGAATTGATGAAGAAGATGAATTTGTTGATACAGAATCAAATGAATATGGAGTTTATTATCAAACTAAAACTGAACTTTTTGGTACGAGTCGATATGAACTTATTACTGCCGCAAGATGGGATTATCATGATCTTCTTGAAGAAGATATTCAATTTGCTCCAAAATTAGGATTAATATATAAACCTGATGAAAAATCTTCTTTGAGATTCACTTATGGTAAGGCATTTAATACACCTAATTCAATAACACTTCATACCGATCTTTTTATTCAGCAAATAGGTATTTTAGATTTTTATCTAAGAGGAAATAAAGATGGTACACCTTATTGTCGTGTAGGAGATGAATGTGCTGGAGGAGCAACTACAGCAACTACTCCTGGGTATTATACAGAAAATGGTACATTTCACTCAATCAGTCCTCTATCTGATGATTATTTTAATGGGAATGAAACAACAGCTAGTTACACTGAGCGTGTAGATGGTGCACCATACTTTTTTAATTTACAAGATAATGCCCCTGTAGATATGCTGCCACTAGATACTTCAAGATACCTAGTTTATATTCCAGAACTTAATGGTGATGGTGTTTTATATAATGCAATTGATTCGTATAATATTCCTGATGTAGATCCTATAAAAACTGAAAAAATTCAAACGGTCGAATTTGGTTATAAAGGATTTCTTTGGAATCGTACACAATTTACAGCAGACTACTATCTTAGTTATTATGAAGATTTTTTTAGTCCTCCTACAGTTATAACGCCAATTGTTGTGTTTAGGCAGTTTGATGGATTTGGGAATGATATTACATCAATAGATAATATTTCTTTAGCAGGAGTAATGCCTGTAAATTCATTTGGTTCAAATCCTCCTTACGGTACCGCATGGAATGGAATTGATGATGATGGTGATTTTGAAATGTGGGCTGATGAATTTGGCTGGTGGGATGATTTAGATGGTAATGGTGATCCACAAGATGCTGGTGATTGGGGTTTAGTTGATTGGCATGTCTCTGAAGGATTAGATACCACTGGTTATGATATTTATCATCCCTGGGAATTAGTAGTTCAAATTGATGGAGGAATTTCATTCAAAACAACTAATTCTGATGGTGATCCTATTGATCCAACTTTCTTAGAAGCTGTTGGTGTTGATGAATATCATGCAACTGTTGGATTAAGTGAAGCAGAACTTGTTCCAACAGGTCTATTTGATAATGAGGGTAATCAAGTATTAGGGCCTGGCGTTGCTACTACCCCACCTCATATGGTTTTAAGCCCTATGAATTATGGAACAGTTTGGATGCAAGGATTAGATCTATCTGCCACACAAATTATACCAGAATATAATATGATTATTGATGGTAATATATCTTGGTATGGAACTACATCTTTTTATAATGAATTAACAAAAAGAGAAGACCCTATTAATGCTCCAAAATTTAAATGGAACTTGAGTGCAAAGTGGGATACAGATTATGGTAAGTTTGCAGCTAACTTCCGTCACGTTGACAAATTTATTTGGAAAGATGGAATTTGGTCTGGAATAATAGGACCATATAATATTCTAGATATACACTATAACTACTCAATTACAAAAAATGTTGAATTATCAATTTCTGCTATAAACCTATTTAATGATATGCATAAAGAATTAATTGGAGGTGCTAGGATGGGTAGACAAATAATTATGCGAATGTCATCTAGTTTCTAAATAATATGACGAAGCGATTAATTACCTTTTTTATAATTTTTATTTTATATTTAACATGTCAAGATCCTATTTTGCAAGATACTGAAGAATTTAAAATGGAATTTATATCTCCTTCAAATGGTTCTTCATTAACTGGTCAAACAGTATCTATTGATATTTCACTTAGCAATTATAATTCAATAACTAATTTATATCTTGATGTTAATGGTCAAAGATGGAAAAATTTATCAATTAAAAATGATATAAATTTAAGCTATTCTCCTCCAAATGGTTTGATTGAAAGTGAATACATATTTAAACTTTCTGCACAATTTGATAGTAGTTTTGTTTATGACTCCATCACTGTTTTCCTTACTTCATTAGAATACCAAAATCCTTCTGAAATTGCTTTTTTAAATTGTTGTAGCAATTCAAATGATTTTAATTTCATGAAATTTCCTGTTACAAATCAACAGTACCTTGATTACTTAAATAATGCTTTGAGTACCGATCGTATTTATTTATCTAATTCACTAAATATAATGGGATTTAATGAAGAAATATTTTATAAACCAAATAAAGGAAAAATCATATTAAATGATTTAGGACAAATTGAAATAAAAAATGGTTACGATCTCCATCCCGTGACTGGAGTATCTTGGGAAGGAGCTCAAGATTTTGCTTTGTTCTATGGTTGGCGCTTACCAACTATAGATGAGTGGTTAGTTATGGCTTCAGGGCAAGAAGATAATGAGTATCCATGGGGTACAACAATTAATAGTGCAAATGCAAATTATGGTGGTAATTATTTAGATGAATTTGGAGACCCTACCACAACTCCAATTGGATATTTTAATGGTAAGAATGAAAGTTTTGATGGAGCATGTACAATAAATAGCCCCAGTAATATTGGTGCTTACGATATTGTTGGTAATGTACGAGAATATACATCTACCTTTTTCAATAATTCGGTAGCCACCTGCGGCGGTGATTATAATTCATCTGGTGATTTTTTAAAAGTTGAACCAAATA
>CAYFHL010000086.1:0-6038 GCA_964342955.1 uncultured bacterium | reverse complement strand
TGTACCACTAGAAGCAGCGTTTATTTCAATTTTTTCTTGATATATGTTTTCTCCTAATTCATTAGTAATATTAAGATATGTTATAATTGGTTTAGATATCTGTACTTTTAAATAAACTTTAATATTTGCATAATTATTAATTGATTCAATTTTATCATACTCTACTTTTTCAATATATAAATCATCCTGAGATTTAATAGGGCCTATACCAATTGTATGAATAGGAGAGGAATTAAAAGATGAAAAATATCCTAGAGGAATACCTTGAGTAGAATTTCCATCAGTAATTAAAATATAATGATCATATTTATTAAATTCTACAAAATTTTTCAAATCACTAAAATCTGTATATTCCATAATTTTTGAATTATCTTTTAATTTTTTTATTCTTTTATCTAAAACATAGTTATTTACTAATAAGTTTTTATCTTTTGACCAATTATTAAATATTTTATCAATTTTATTATAATTAAAATTTATCTCATTAAAATGATGGTATATACTCTCTGATTTATCTAAGATTACAGCAATCTCTGGTTTTATCAAAACTGTTTGATTGATATAGAATATTGGATTTATTAATAAAAATAGGATAATTGAGAACGAAAATAATCGCAAGGATATTAATATCTCTTTTATTTTAGATTTTTTATATTTTAAATACTTCCAATACTGAATCAAAAATAAACCTAAAATTATAAATGATAGAATAAAAAGTGTTATTGAGCCTAAAATTTTCAATTCAATTATTTAGAGTCTAAGCTTAAATTTGGATTTGGCTCAATAGATAGTTCAGATGACATACCTTTTTTTAAGTATTCATAGCCAGCACTAGCTATCATTGCAGCATTATCAGTACAAAATTTAATTGGAGGAAAATAAATTTTTGCTTTTAATTCATTCTCTAAAATTTTTGCTTCATGTCTAAAATATTGATTTGCTGCAACTCCGCCCGTAATAGAAATATTTTTGATTCCTTGATTGGTTACAATAAATTTGATTTTTTCTAGTAATGTATAAACAATAGTTCTTTGATAGCTTGCTGCAAGATGAGGACGTTTTGATTTTACTTCTTCTTTTGATAGAGTTTTAGTTTTATATAATAATGATGTTTTTAAACCACTAAAAGAAAAATCATATGGATTATTTTTTATTTTTGCTATAGGAAACTTATAATAATCGGGGTCACCATTTCTTGCATTTTTTTCAATCTCTGGTCCACCTGGATAGTTTAATCCTAAAATTCTTGCACCCTTATCAAATGCTTCACCAGCGGAATCATCCAAAGTATCACTTAAACATTTATAATCTCCAACCCTTTTTACTAACCATATTTGTGTATGCCCACCAGTCACTATCATACATAAATTTGGGTATTCAATCAGATTGTTTGTCATCAAATTTGCAAAAATATGACCTTCTATATGATTAACTCCAATAAAAGGAATATTTAATCCAACTGATAATCCTTTGGCAAAATTTAAACCTACTAATAGTGCTCCATTTAGTCCAGCTCCATATGTAACAGCAATAGAATCTAATTGATTAATATTTATATTGGCATCTTTTAATGCTTTTTCTACAACTAATGAAATTCTATAGCCATGTTCTCTAGATGCTATTTCAGGAACAACACCACCGTAAATTTCATGAATTTTTTGTGTCCAAACTACATTAGACAACAATTTTTCATTTGAGATAACAGCTGCTGCAGTTTCATCACAAGAACTTTCTATTCCTAGTATTAGCATATATATTTAACAAAAAGGTCGATTAAATAATCGACCTTTTATATTTAGATTGATTGATATTGATTGCCTTATTGAATCAATTATTATTTTTTCTTTTTTTCTTCCTCTTCAATCTTATCAATTACTTCTTTCGGAATTTCTAATTTATCTGTCTCAGTTTCATTTGTTAATTCAGTTTTATTATTTTCTTCTGATTCATCAAGTTCTAAATCTAACATTAATATTATTTTTTTATACTCTTCATCAACTTCCTGTACAGTTACTTCAAAATTAGAACCCTCAATATACTTGTCTTTTATTATTATTTTATTCTCTTTAGAGAGTCTCTTTAATGGAACAATTCCTTCTAACTCATCACCTAAATCAAATATAATACCTTTATCCAGTACTTTTACTACTTTAGCGTTAATTACTTTGCCTGAAGAAAAATTTGAACGAATATTTTCCCATGGATCCTCTTCTAATTGTTTTATACCTAGACTTAGTCTATGATCTTCACTAGAAACTTCTAAAACTTTTACCTTTATTTTATCACCTTTGACTAATATTTCTTTTGGATGTCTTATTGTTCTTGTCCAAGACATATCTGAAATATGAACAAGTCCATCGATCCCTTCTTCTAATTCAATAAATGCACCAAATTGTGTTAGATTTCTAACAATACCATCATGAGTTGACCCAGTTTGATATTTAGATTCAATTGTATCCCAAGGATTTTCTTGTAGTTGTTTTATTCCAAGAGATATCTTCTTTTCATTAATATCTATGCTTAAAATTTTTGCCTTAACATCATCACCTACTTTGAACATATCTGATGGATGCTTAATATGTTTAATCCAAGATATTTCAGATATATGAATTAATCCTTCTACACCTTCTTCTAGTTCTACAAATGCTCCGTAATTCATCATATTTACAATCTTTCCTTCTACATTTGTACCTATTGGATATTTATCTTCAAGATTTTCCCATGGTTCTGGAGTAAGCTGCTTAATACCTAGCGATACTCGAACTTTCTCAACATCAAAATCAATAACTTTAACTTTAATTGTTTGCCCCACTTTTAGTTTCTCACTCGGATGATTAACTCTACCCCAGCTTATATCTGTTATATGAAGCAAGCCATCAATACCTCCCAAATCTATAAATGCACCAAAATCAGTAATATTTTTAACCAAACCATCCAATACCATTCCCACTTCCATATGACCTAAAGCTTCTTGTCGTTTTTCTTGTAGATCATTGGCTAAAATAGCTTTCCTTGATAAAACCACATTTTGGCGAAGCTCATTTAATTTTACAATTTTAAATTCACTCTCTACACCAACAAATTCATCAAAATCTGTAACTGGCTTAATATCGATTTGAGAGCCTGGCAAAAAAGCTTGGATAGGACCAAGGTCAACCACCATACCCCCCTTAATTCTACGCGTAATGTTTCCTTTAATAATTTCTTCATTCTCATAAGAATGAGTTAGTTCTGACCATTTTTTCTGAAAATCTGCTTTTTCTTTAGATAATCTAATATTTCCTTTTCTATCTTCAAATGTATGAATATAAACATCAATATCTTGGCCTATTTCTGGCGTTTCAATAAATTCATTCTTTTGGACGACGCCCTCTGCTTTAAATCCTATATCAATTAAAACCTCTTTTTCATTTATACCAACGACAGTGCCAGTAACAACCTCTTTTTCTCTTATTTCAGAAAAAGTATTTAAATAATCTTCATCTATCTCTACTTCAATGTCTTCATTTTTATTAATGTTTAACAATTCTTCTTCAGAATAAGTTTTAATTTCTAATACTGAATCACTTAAATAATCGAATTCTTCTAAACTATTACTATCAATTTTGTTAATAGCCATATTATCATGATTTATGATTTCTTCCTCATTGCTAACTTGTTCTTTAATATCTAAATTTGAACTATCATCATTTAGCATTTTCGATTCTTTTTTATTTTCCTCGTGTTTATCAGTCATTATTTAAGACCTACTCCTTTCAAATTAATTATTTTTAATATTTTTTCTACTTGATCATCTAAAGATAAATTGGTTGTATCTATTTCTATTGCATCTTTATGTTTAATCAATGGAGAATTTACTCTATTCGTATCAATATTATCTCTATTTATCATCGATTTTTTAATCTCTGCTTCAGATACATTATAATCATTTTTTCTTAATTCTTCATATCTTCTTCTAGCTCTTATTTTGATATCAGCAGATAAAAATATTTTTATATCAGCATCGGGAAAAACAACTGTTCCAATGTCTCTTCCTTCGATAACAACATTTTTATCTCTTGCAATTTCACGTTGCCAATAAACAAGCATTTTTCTAACTTCATAAAGAGAACTAACATAACTTACATTTTTTGAAATTAATTCATTTCTTATCGCAACTGTTACGTCTTCACCATCCAATAAAATAATACTATCACTTTGAAATTTCAACTTAGTTGAATTTAAAAGTTTTTTCAATTTAGACTTATTATTTAAATCCAAACCTAATCTTACACATTTTAGTGTAATAGCACGATACATTGCACCAGTATCTAAATAAATAAACTTTATTTCTTTTGATATCCGTACAGCAGTAGAACTTTTTCCTGAACCTGCTGCTCCATCTATAGCAATTATCATAAATTTAGAAATTTTTTATTGTTAAAGAGCCGAGAAATTTACAACTTGTCTAGTATAATATAAAACTTTATATCAAAATTTAATTTTTTATTTATTATACTTTCTTAAACTATTAACTTCTTTTTTATTCAACATACGATATTTACCTAATGATAAATTATCTGCAGTAATTCCTGCAAAGGACTTTCTATGTAAATTGACAACTCTTGATCCCATAGCTAAAATAATTTTTTTTACTTCTCTATTTTTTCCTTCTTTAAGAATAATTTCCCAGAAATGAAAAGATTTATTTTTATATAATTTTTTAATTTTACCTTTTGCAATTGTATGCTGATCAATTCTTAAACCCTTTATTAATTTATTTAATTGAAAGTCTTTAATATTTTCTTTTGTAGAAACAATATATTTTTTTTCTACTCCATAGCTTGGGTGCATGAGAACATTTGCTAATTCTCCATCATTAGTTAATAAAATAGCACCTGTTGTATCTCGATCTAATCTACCAACAGTGAAATATCTACCTTTTTTATTTAGTAAATCAATAACTCTCTTTCTATTAAAAGGATCTTTAGAGGTAGAAATATAGCCTTTAGGTTTATTTAGAATATATACTTCAACTTCAGGAATATATTCTACTATAGTACCATTGCATAAAATTATATCATCAGGTTTTACTTGAGTAGAAAAATCTGTCACAACTTCACCATTAATATTAATTTTTTTATTTTTTATCAAGTCATCGCATCTTCTTCTAGATGCTAAACCTGATTTAGCCAAAAATTTGTTTAATCTCATTTATTTATTTTTGGTATAAAGCCAACCTTTCTATAAACTTTTGTAATTGTTTTTCTTGCTCTATAATTAGCTTCTTCAGCACCTTTTATTAATACTGATTCTAAATATGACTTTTCATTAATAATTTCATTATATCGATTTCGAATTGGTGATAAATAATCTACACACAAATCACCTAACTCTTTTTTAAATTCAGAATATTTTTTATCTCTAAACTTATTTTCTACATCAGCTATTTTATTTGAAGATAAGGTAGAGTATAGCATCATAAGATTAGAAATGCCCGGATTATTATTATTATATCGGATTTTATTATCAGAATCTGTAACAGCTCTTTGAATTTTTTTCCGAATAATTTCTGGACTATCTAGAATTGCTATTAAATTATTTAAGTTTTCATCAGATTTAGACATTTTTTTATTTGGTTCTTGCAGACTCATAACTCTAGCTCCTTCCTTCTGTATGTACGGTTTTGGTATAACAAAAGTTTCTGAATATTGCATATTAAATCTTCCAGCCAAATCCCTAGCTAATTCCAAGTGTTGTTTCTGATCCGCACCTACTGGCACCAAATCTGCTTGATAAATAAGAATATCAGATGCCATTAAAATAGGGTATGTAAAAAGACCTGCATTTATATTATTTGAATTTTTATTTGATTTATCTTTATACTGCGTCATTCTATTTAGTTCACCTATATATGATATCGTACTCAAAATCCACATTAGCTCCGTATGTTGCGGTACATGCGATTGTATTACAATAGTTGATTTTTCTGGATCAATACCACAGGCAATATATTGGGCAACATAAGATAAACATCTTTTTCTTAATTCTGATGGATT
>CAYFHL010000085.1:0-6039 GCA_964342955.1 uncultured bacterium | reverse complement strand
ATTCCTCGTTCACCATACATCCAATCACATGCTTCACCATTGACAGTATACCCAACAGTTTCTATACCAGTACCTACTAAATATTGATTATATTGCGTCATTATTTGACCATATTCTTCAAAAATATTTAAATCTTCCTCTGGTACGGGCAAATCTGGATTAAAGCCATAAGGATGAATCAATAAATTCCCATAGCTATGATAATTTAATGCAATTACAAAATCATGTTGTTCTACAAATTCCTTAATAAAGAACGTTTCAGGTTCTGAAAAAGGTGAATTTCCCCTATATGTCTCATTACATCCATCAGAACTTGAGCCTTCATTATCATAAGCCCACATAAAGCTATAGTTTCTATTAAGATCGACCCCATCTGTTCCATTATTGCATGTCTCTAAACGATTTTTTCTTTGCATGCCTCCACCATTAGGAGAAATTTGTTGATTATAAATTAATCCATCTGGATTAATCGCTGGAATAAAATAAAGTTCTCTATTATTAATTAAAGCAGTTGCTTCTGGATCATTATTATAGTTTTCACATAGCCAGTACATAAAATAAAATAAATTCATATAACTCATAGGTTCTCTTGCATGATGTAATCCAGTATATAATACTTCAGGCTCTAATTCATCAATATTTGGGTTGTCACTAATTTTAACCATCCATATATTCCTACCTTCTAAACTCTGTCCTAACGAAATTTTTTCAGTTATCAGTTGTGGATAATTAACAAATAAGTCATCCAAATGCTGCTCTATCTCTTCAAATGTATAATATCCCCCCATAGATCCTAAATCAAAATCTCGAGATTTATAATTATTATCTAAACGAGATAAATAGAATTGCTCTAGATTATGATGTATTATTTCATATTTTAAATTCAATTCATCAAGAATATTAATCTTATCATCTACAATTGCAAATTCTATCCATTCATTATATTTTTGATTTGAATGATCAATATCTAATCCAGCAGTTTTTAATTTTGAAATGATACTTAAATCACCAAATACTCTAATCTGTTTATATATTTGTTCTGCAGGTAAAAATGCTAACATTATAATTAAAAACATTTTCTTCATTAACTAATTCTCCAAAGCAAGGTTAACTAAAATTATAATATCAAGAATATCAACTTGACTATCATTATTTAAATCTGATAATTGATTTTGTACATTATTTAATACATAATTAACTAATGTAATTATATCTAAAATATCGATAACACCATCCAAATTGAGATCTCCAACTATGCCACCAATAGCTTGAAAGGAGTAATAACCAGCCATTGGTAATGTTTCTATCCTTCCTGAATAATCAGCAGCTTTAATATAATAATTGATTGTTTCGTTGTTATTTGGCCCTGGTATATATGCTTCGTAACAATCTTCTATATCTTGAGAGCAAATACTCATAATTTGAAATTCACTTTCATCCATACTATTTGTCCACCAAACAACTTTTAATTCTTCATAAATTAATCCAGATTCACTTAAATCATCAATGATTGCTTGTACATTAAAACTGCTTTGAATATTCTCTTGATCATTTATTGGATTATGAAAAATTTGAAGCATATTTAAATCAGGAATCCCTTTTGTTCTACAGTGCAATGCATCAGTAGATTCCCATGAACCAGTAAAGCCTATAATCTCATATCCTGGAAGTGCCTCTGAATAGACATCTAAAGCATCATCATCATAGGAACTATTTTGTATTGGCACAAATACCTTATTATTTAAAATCAAAGAATTCGTATATGGTTGATTAGAGCCAGTATAAATTCTATATACTTCCCATGGCTCATTATATATTGTCAAAGAATTAGAAAAATATTCTGCTACTTCTTCAATTTCATCATATTGCGCATGCCATGTTGGTACTTCTCTAATTAAAACTTTATGAGGAGAAAGATATTTACCCCAACAATCTATATGGTCAATATAGGTGTTGTTTGGATCTTCTACAGCGTGATATGTGTGAATTCCATAATAGTCTTCAAAGGTATTCAAAACTTGCTGATCACTCATAGAGTTCTCATCAAAAATTAAGGTTGAAGATGCTGCAATTCCATAACCATCTGTCATATAATTCCCACCAGCTGTAATGATATCAGATGCAAAATATGGTGTATCTAGATAGTTCGAAACTTTTAATGGGGCATCATTGTCATTAGGCCTTGGTCTATTATAAGTAAAATCAACAATACTTACATCTCTATTACCATCAACAACCCACCAAGGGCCATAATCTCGTGTCCAATAACTATCTGTTGAACCCAAAATAAATTCAACATTATCCATATTTACATCAGCATTATTCATAGCATTGTAAGCTGAGTTTTGCGAGCCTGAAGAAACGAGACAATAAACTATTACATCTTCTGCCATTTCCTTAATCATCGATGTTGAAATACCAAATGGATAGCGAATCAAAACTCCTTGCATTCTTTCAAATTCTGCAATATTTCTTACTGGATCTGGTGGTGGGTCTGTATTTCTACCCATTTGTTCTATTATATATAATTTGTTTTCTTCTTCTTTTGTTAAGCCAATAGGTAATTCAATTATATTGTTTTCAGCAAAAATGATAGCAAATGGTATTATTAATGTAATCAACCAACTCATTATATTTATTCCTTATTATAATTTATTTTCAATATGTTAATATATACAACTTCCATCATCAGTAACAGCATTTGGATTGTAATTAATTGCAACAGAATCAGTACATCCCAAAAGAGATATACATTCAAGGAATGTATTTGAATTAGAACAGTCATAAGGAGTCTTTTCAAATTCTGCCATAGCTAATTCTGTTAAACCTAATAGAAAATATATTTGAGCTCTATAAATGTAAAAATCATTAATATCAAGTCCAGAATCATATAAAAACATAAAATCAGGGTCAATTAAAATCAGATCATCACTAAAATCAATAAATAAATTATATAAACTATCTGATTGATTCCACGATTCATTATTAATATAAGCTTGCTTTGCTAGCATATAGTAATGAAGTGCCCTTCCTGCGATGGCTCCTATATAATGATTATTAAATTGTATTTTAATACTTTCACTCATACTAATAGTATCCGATAAGAGTTCAGGCAAAATTAAATAAGCATTTGTAAAATTTTCTCCAGCATAATCTCTAATCTTATTTATACTATCTTGTTCCACTTGAAACAATAAAGACCTAGATTGATATGTTTTAGTCCAACCTAATCCAGTATAAGACATTAAGTTATATATGGGTTCATCGTTTAAAAGAGCTGTCTCAAATAAATTAGTTGCTTGAGTATATTCACCTTCAGTAAAAGCAATCCATCCATCCTCTATATAATATATGCTATCCAGAAAATCCGAATCTTCTTTTAAACCACTACAGGACCAAAAAAATAAAAATATTATATATATTTTTTTATTCATTATTTTAATAACATTATTTTTTTAATTGAAATTTGATTTTCATAAATAGCTCTAACAAAATATATACCAGAACTTACATTATTACCATTTTGACTTTTTCCGGACCATTTCAAATTATAATATCCTGGACTTTGTATACCATTTAATAAAGTAGTCACTTCTTGACCTAAAATATTAAATATAGAAACTGTAACTTCTGCTTCATATGGAATTTCAATAGGAATAATTGTAATTGGATTAAATGGATTAGGATAATTATTACCTAATAAAAATTCTGTAGGTAAAACTTGCTTTGCACTTGGATCAACAAAAACCACATAACTTGATAATTTATCAATAATAGAAAAAACATTGGAATGATGATAATTTGTTGGCAATTCAACTAAATCATTATTTTCTATAGTATAAATTTTAAATTGATAATCATGATATAATAAATCATCAAATTGGCTGATATCAAATCTTATTGAAGCTGATTGATCTAAATGGTATCCATGAGGCTGAACTTGTATAATTGGTGTAATTTGTATTAAATCATTTCTTTCAAGATTAGATTCATTAACGGATATTTCACTAATGATCATTCCTATAGATTGATTAACAGTATATTTAGGAAAATGAAAAACAGCACTTCCAGATGGAGAATTAACAAATAATGAAGAATTTGGATATACTATTTGGAAACTAATTGAATCACTTGACAAACCAACATTTCTCACTCTATCTCTAGCATAAAAATCAAAAGATACAGTACCAGTATCAGAGAAAACACCTGTGTAATGGTATAAGCTATCTTCCATTCTTCTAGGTTGGAAACTATCATTTAAATCAAGAAATAAAATAGAATATTCACTTAATAATGGTTCATCTGAAGATAAGAACAAATCATAATAGTCTGGATACATATGATTATACATAGTTAAAAATTTTGCTTTAGGTTTTATTAAATCAATTCTAAATTCACTATCATCTATCCCAAATGAAATTTGTGGTGGATCATTATTCAAATTATCAAGCCAATAATTTTGAGCAACAACACGCCACTTATAGGCTGTATTGCCGGTTATATCAAGCTCTATCTTTCCATTATCCAAAATCTCTAAATAATTATCAGAATAAAATGAAAAGTTGTCAACTATATTTATATCAGTAAAAATCATAGTGTCCATACTAAAGTCTCCATGATTAATGCTATCTTTCAATACTAAATATAGGGAATCATTTAATATTGCTTCTAATCTATAAAATAAATTTAAAGAGTCTCCTAAGTTTAATTCAGGATCAATATCTGGATCAATCATGTTATTTTTTTCCCATGCAAACCTTATTTTCTCTGGGGTATTATTGCTAACTCCATTAATATCTTGAGGAAGTCTAAAATATAAAACATCTTCAATATAATAAAATGAGGTTGTATCAATAGAATAATTATCTAATTCTGATAATAAAGAAAAATTTAATAACTCATCATTCCTTTGTTCTACTTCTATAATAAAATCATAAGATCCTTGTAGTTCAAAATTTGAATCTCCATTGCCATTATCTAATGCTATAATATGTAATCCTGTTGGGCCATTAAAGTTATGTTTAAGGGAATCTATAACAAAAACTTCATTATTTTCCGAAGCCCATACCCTTTGATAAGGTTCATCACCTAGTTTACTAAAGGTCCAATATAAACTATCTGTAGAAACTGGTGAATAATTTAAATTTGAATCTGAATCTATATCAAAATAATCAATGTTGAATTCAACATCACTCGTATCTTCAGGTAATTTCGTTAATCCATTTTGAAAAGAAACTAATTCTATTTGGGGAGCATCATTTACTTGTTCAATAAATATTGATTGTAACCAATTATCTTCCAAAGAGTCAAGTTCTCCATATCCTGAATGCCCCAAATCATTTGTATTAATATACAATGTATCAATTCCATTATAATTTTCATTACCTCTATACACAATGCTAGCTAATGCTGAATTCAAATTGTTTATATTGCCTTTCAAAACTATACTAGTATCATCTAAACCATCACCTTCTATAAAATTCAAACTATCTATATTATTAAGACTTATAGTTCCTTTATTAACAGACATATGGACAAGTAATGGAAAATCGTATGCATCAGTATCTTCTATATTGATAGGTTGGACTAAAGTATCAATATCTTCAAAAGCATTTATAGTTTCTGATGGACCATATATTAAAGGAGGATCATTTTCATTTTGAATACTTAAATGAAAATCATACAAATAAGAGTCTATACCATCATTAATCGTATCTCCATCATCAGCAGACTTAATAGTCACTATTGATTCTCCATATTGATTAAGGATAGAAGTAATAGAAATTTGACCATTTTGTTCATTAATTTCAATATTAGCAAGGACAGGATCAATCTCAACTATTTCATACATAACCCCTTGAGATTCTTCATCAATGGGAATATTTGCTATATCAATATTAACCAACACTGTATCATCAAAATCTTCATTTAACGTTGTATCTTGAACCGAAAAATATGGTGGATCATTGACTGGATTGATTTTTATATTAAAAAAACTTTGAAATGTATCGACACCCCCAAATACCATACCAGCATCAT
>CAYFHL010000084.1:0-6057 GCA_964342955.1 uncultured bacterium | reverse complement strand
AAAAACTAGGAGTAAAAGTAAATTATAATGTTGATGAAGTAATTGATTGGGCAGATGCAATTAATGTATTAAGAATACAAAAGGAAAGAATGGGGCATGGTATTATTCCATCTATAAGAGAATATAGAAGATATTTTGGTATTACTGAAGAAAGATATGTGCGGCATAATAAGAAGCTTGTAATTATGCATCCTGGCCCAATTAATAGAGGTGTTGAAATAGATAGTGTCGTTGCAGATGGCAGTCAAGCAATTATTCTAGATCAAGTTTTAAATGGCGTTGCTGTAAGAATGAGTATATTATATTTGCTTCTTGGACCAGAGGATGAAGATTGATGGCATTTTATAATCAAACTAAAAACTTGATCTTTAAAGGTGCAAAAATTTATAATCCATATAATAATAAATACCTTAAAGGAGATATATTAGTTCAGGATGGTATGTTAAAAAAGATAGGTAAAATTAAATTAATGCCCAATGATCAAGTTATAGATTGCAAAAATAAAATTATTTCACCTGGTTTTATAGATATTCATTCACATTTTAGAGTGCCCGGTAGAGAAGATAAAGAAACAATGGAGACTGGTTCAAAAGCAGCTATGGCAGGTGGATATACAGAAGTTTGTATAATGCCCAATACTAATCCAGTGCTTGATAATCCAGAGTCTATAAGATTTATTAAAGATAAGGCAAAACATTTGCCAATCAGAATTAGTCCTATTGGTGCCATTACAATTGGTCAAAAAGGAAGAGAACTAGCTGAAATAGGAGAGATGGTAGATGCAGGAGCCGTAGCTATTTCAGATGATGGCATACCATTAATGGATGGCCAGATGCTGCGCTTAGCAATTGAATATTCAAAAAAATATGATATTCCAGTTATTAATCATGCTGAAGATGTATGTTTGCGCAATAATGGTGTCGTAAATGAAAGCTTACTATCTACTAAGCTAGGTTTGCCAGCTAATCCTGATATTTCTGAATCTATTATGGTTTCAAGAGATTTGCAAATAACTGAATTTACAAATGGACGAATTCATATACCACATGTATCAACAAAGAAATCTGTTGATATTATAAAAGAATATAAAAAAAGAGGAATAAATGTTACTGCAGAAGTCACTCCTCATCATTTGTGTTTAAATGAATCTATTATTAAAGAATATAATACACATACGAAGGTTGCTCCACCATTAAGAAGTGAAGAGGATAGAATTGCTCTTCAAAATGGATTGATTGAAGGTACTATTGATTGTATAGCAACTGATCATGCTCCTCATACCATTGAAGAAAAAGAAAAAGATTTTATGCATGCTCCTTGTGGGATGATAGGGTTAGAATCTGCATTTGCTATATCATATACTACTTTAAAAAAAACAAAATGTAAAATAGAGCAAATAATACAATGGTTTACATCTAAGCCTGCAGGGATTCTTGGGCTTGAAAGAGCTGCTTATAAATTAAATGAAAAGGCAAACATAGTAGTGATTAATACAAATCATGATTGGTCGCTAAAGTCAAACAATATTTTTTCACGATCAAAGAATACACCAATGCTGGGGATGAAGTTTAATGGAAGAGTAGAATTTGTAATCTCTGGAAAAAATATTTACAATATTCTAAAAAACAACGATTAAACCTTGTCCATATAAAAAAATTACTACTAAATTAACGGGCTAAATTGGATGTTAAACTTTTATACTTAATTTAAAAAATATAATGGAAACTAAATCTATACGTTTAAAAGACATTAAAAGAGATTGGTATTTGATTGATGCTGATGGTCAAATCCTTGGAAGGCTCGCGAGTAAAATTGCTCAGATTGTTAGGGGAAAACATAAACCAAACTTCACGCCTCATATGGACATGGGTGATTTTGTTGTAGTAATTAATTCATCGAAAATTAAAGTTTCGGGAAACAAGAAAGATGATAAAATATATTTTACTCATTCAGGATTTCCAGGAGGTTCAAAGGAAACATCATTAAAAAAGATGCTAGATGATTTTCCAAATAGGGTTATAACAAATGCAGTTAAAGGTATGTTGCCTCACAATAGTTTAGGTAGAAAACTATTAACTCATGTAAAGGTATATCAAGATGAGAATCATCCGCATGCTGCTCAGAAACCACAAGTATTAGAAAATTAGATAAGGATTGTATGAAGAAAAAATCTGAAAAATGGATAGCTGTAGGGCGTAGAAAATCATCAGTTGCTCGTGTGAGCCTTGTTCCTGGTAAAGGTGATTATAAAATAAACAAGCGTGATATTGTAGATTATTTTGGTCGTGATACCCTGAAAATGGTTTTAAAACAGCCATTTGAATTATTGGGAATGACTAACAAATATGATACGATTGTAAATGTTAGAGGTGGGGGGCTCTCTGGTCAAGCAAGTGCCATACGATTAGGTATAGCAAGATGTTTGCAGAACATTGATTCAGATTTGCGTTCTCCATTAAAAAAAGCTGGAATGCTAACAAGAGATTCTAGAGAGGTTGAAAGAAAAAAATATGGTCAACCTGGTGCTAGAAAAAAATTCCAGTTTTCTAAACGTTAATAAAGGCTATTAATATGAACCAAATTACTACAAAAGATTTATTAGATGCAGGTGCACATTTTGGACATAAAACAAGTAAATGGCATCCAAATTTTAAGCCCTACATTATTACGAAAAAAAATGGGATTCATATCATTGATATGGAAAAAACAAGTGACTCAATATATAAAATTGGTAAAGAAATTGGAAATATAGTAAAAGAAGGTGGTCACATATTATTTGTAGGAACTAAAAAACAAGCAAAAGATCCTGTTCAGCAGGCTGCTGACAAGTGTGGCATGTTTTATGTTGTTGATCGTTGGTTGGGTGGTACTTTAACAAATTATTCAACAATTAAAAAGAGTATTAAAAGATTATTGCTTTTAGAAAAAGAGTCTTCTCCTATATATGCAAATCTAACAAAAAAAGAGATGGCTAGTTTACAAAGAGAACGAATAAAATTAGGAGACTTGCATAGAGGTCTAAAAGATATGAAGCACTTACCATCAGCGATATTTTTTGTTGATGGTGTCCATGAACGTATTGCAATAAAAGAAGCAAAAACGTTAGGTATAAAAGTTTTTGGTATAATTGATAGCAATACTGATCCAACCCAAATAGAGTATCCTATTCCTGCAAATGATGATTCTATTAAAACCATTAATTTGATTGTGAATTACATTTCAGATATAATTATTGAATCATTAGGTGGTAGTGTAGAAGTAGAGCCTACGTTGAATTCAAAGGAAGATAGTCAAGAAGCTTCAGTTAAAAGTGATTTGGATGAAAGTAATGTTTCAAACATTAAGAAAGATCAAGGAAATGAATTAAATGAGGTTTTAGACAAGTCGGTAGATATTGTAAATAACAAAGAGGAAGGTAAATAGATTATGCCACCAATTTCTGCTTCAGATGTAAAAGAATTGCGTGATATGTCCGGTGCTGGTATGATGGACTGCAAGAAAGCTCTTTCTGAATCAAATGGTGATATTCAGAAAGCCTTAGACTATCTAAGAAAATCAGGTATTGCGAAAGCTCAAAAGAAAGCTGGACGTACTGCAAAAGAAGGAATTATTTTTCCATATATTCATCCTGGTTCTAAATTGGGAGTATTGCTAGAATTAAATTGTGAAACTGATTTTGTAGCTAAAACGGATGATTTTCAAAATTTAGCTAAAGATGTTTCAATGCATATAGCTGCATCTGCTCCTATAGCTGTTAATAGAGAAGAAGTTTCTGAGAAAATACTTAATAGAGAAAAAGATATATATTCTGAACAGGCTAAAAATAGTGGTAAGCCTGATAATATCATAGAAAAGATGATAGAGGGTAGAATAAATAAATTTTATCAAGAGAATGTTCTTATGGAACAGTATTTTGTTAAGGATCCAAATCTCTCAATAAATGATTTAATCACAGATATGGTTGGTAAACTTGGAGAAAATATTGTTATTACACGTTTTTCTCGATTTCAACTTGGTGAAAAAACAAATCAATCTAAATCAGATACATAATAATATTATTTAATGACTAAACCTGCATTTAGCCGCATACTTTTAAAATTAAGCGGAGAAATCCTCGCTGGTAATAATAGTTATGGTATCTGTCCAAATATGACTAATTTCATAGCAACTAAAATAAAAAATGTTCTCGATCAAGGCATTCAAATTGGAATTGTAATTGGTGGTGGAAATATTTTTAGAGGAATTGCTGCATCTAATGATGGATTAGATCGAGTGCCTGCAGATTATTTAGGCATGCTTGCAACAATAATGAATTCAGTTGCGTTGCAATCAGCTCTAGAAAAATTAGGTTGTGATACTCGTGTTATGTCTGCCCTTTCTATAACTCAATTAGCAGAACCTTATATAAGAAGAAAGGGTATAAGGCACCTTGAGAAGGGTAGAATAGTGATTTTTGCTGGGGGAACTGGAAATCCTTATTTTACTACTGATACAGCAGCTGTCCTACGGGCAATTGAAATAGAGGCGGAGGTCATTATTAAAGGTACAAAGGTTGATGGAATTTATTCATCAGATCCTAATGTAGATCCAAATGCAAAAAAATTTACTAATCTTTCATTTAAAGAGGTAATAGAAAAAGAGTTAAAAGTAATGGATTTAACATCTGTAACTCTATGTAAAGAAAATAATTTACCAATTATTGTTTTTGATATTAAGAGCAAGGATGGATTAACAAATATTATCAATTCAGTGCCTACTGGTACAATAGTTTCTTAGGAGGAATAAAAATGATAAATGAACTATATAATGATGCTAAATCTAGAATGAGTAAAGTAATAGAACATTATCGTCATGAATTAACAACTATAAGAACTGGAAGAGCCTCTACGGCAATTTTAGATGGAATAACAGTAGAATATTATGGTTCTCAATCACCTTTAAAAAATATAGCTCATATTACCACACCAGAAGCGCAATTAATTATAATTCAACCTTTTGATCCTACTAGTCTTGATTTAATTGAAAAAACTATAATATCATCTGATTTAGGCTTAACTCCAAATAATGATGGTAATGTAATTAGGCTGAATATTCCATCCCTTACTGAAGAAAGAAGAAAAGAGCTTGTAAAATTAGTACACAAAATTATTGAAGAGGGCCGAATAGGTATTCGAAACATTAGGAGAGATGTTAATGAGAATATTAAAAAAGAAGAAAAAGAAAATGATTTATCAGAAGATAATATGAAGAGAGCTCTAGATAATATTCAAGAATTAACGGACGATTTTATTGATCAATTAAATAAGATGCAAGAACAGAAGGAAAAAGAAATATTAAATTAATTTTATTTTCAAATTTTTTAAATATCTAGGAATTGAAGTATTTCCTTTTTCGAATTAATTAAATCATGCTTTTCTAAATGTAATATGTTAGCAATATTTTTTATTGCATGATCTTCTAAATAATGTAATTTTCCATCAGCATAGGCTACCTCATAAATGCATGTGATAAAATCAATTTTATCTTGTTTATTAAACGAATGATTTATTATTCTTCCAAAATGAAATAAATCTATAGAATTATCAAGATTTTCTAGACCTTCTTTAATTAAGGAAGATGCATCATTTATAGAAATTTGAAAAAAATCAGATATAATATTATTGATAACATTTATTTCATTGCTATCAATTTTGTTATCACATTTGGCTATTTTTAATAATAGAGAAATAGCGGCTAATTGAATTTGATGATTCTTTGTTGTTTTATTCATGTATAAATTTAATTAGAAATAAGTAATTTGAATGATAAATTAATATGTTAGCATTATATAGCTTAATTTGAATTAAATAAATTAAATCTACAAAATATTAATTGAAGATATTACAAATAAAATCAAAAAGTTTAGCCGAGTCTTTAGGTTTAAAGCCAGGAGATATTCTGAGAAAGATTAATGGCCGAAGAGTCATAGATGAGATAGATTATAAGTTTAGGATAACTGAACAACGGGTTTTACTAGAATTTGAAATAAATGGAAAGTTTGCTCAATTTGATATTGAA
>CAYFHL010000083.1:0-6081 GCA_964342955.1 uncultured bacterium | reverse complement strand
AACAGATCAAGGATTAGTAGAACATTTTAATCAAAAAATAATGCTGATTAAATAAATTATTTTATAAGTTATAAAATAAATAGATCTATTTTCATTTTTTCAAACTTCAAATAAACATTTTGATATAGATCACATGCTTTAAAATTGGTGTGTGATATCACAAATTAAATACTTCAGATTAACATAATTTTCAATAGGTTAAAATGAGGGTTCAAATGTTAAGAAGAAATAATGATAATAAGATGGTTGAGGAAATAAAAAATGCTGAGTATCTTGCTGAAATATGTAAGATGACGCCACAAATTAATATAGGTACTCAATGCGGAGTAGGTAAATATAGATTTCATAGTATTGGCTATAATAGTAATAATGAATTAGTTCTAGAGTTTGTTCTATTAATGGATAATAGACCAGATAGTGAAAAAATTAGATATAATATTGGAACACGTTGTTTTTTAACTGCTACACAATACTTGTTTGCATATCAATATAGTGCAATTGCATAAAATATGGAGGAGGAATCCATATAAACTGTTTAGTACCGTTTACGGTGGAAGGAACTAAATAGTTATTAAAAACCTCTCAATTTTTGAGAGGTTTTTATTTATTTAAATTATTTTATTTTTTAATTTTAATAGATATAAACAAATAACTTTTATTAATAATAATTAAATTGAAAAAATATCTATCTTTATTAAATAAACCAACATGGATTCTTAGAATTTTTAGTTTTAAAAAAGTTCCAATGATATTTTATACTCGACCTTGGATACAAGATTTAAGCTTAAGTAAAATAGAAGTAGTTATCCCATTAAATAGAAAAACAAAAAATCATTTAAACTCAATGTATTTTGGTGCATTATGTGTTGGAGCAGATGTCGCTGGTGGTTTTTTAGCCTTATCAATTATCCAAAATAAAAAGAAAGATGTTTCAATTATATTTAAAGACTTTAAAGCAGAATTCCTTAAGCGCCCCGAAGATAATGTTCATTTTTATTGTGAAGATGGACAAATAATTAATGTAGCAATTGATAAAGCAATTTCAACTAGTGAGCGTTGTAATGTTCCAATTACAATAAAAGCTATGGTACCAATAATAGATTTAGAGCCAGTAGCAATATTTTCTCTGACTCTTTCATTAAAAAGTAAATAAAAATTTATAATGATCGCTATTAAATCGCTAAGTAATAATTATAAAAAAATAGCTATAGCTATAACAATAGTTTTTAATTTTATATATAGCAGTGAGCTCCCCTATATATTAGTTGTATCCTTTGATGGTTTTCGTTATGATTACACTAATTTAGTTGATACACCTAATTTTAATGATTTAGCTGAATCAGGTATTAAAGCAGAATCATTAATACCAGTATTTCCATCGTTAACTTTTCCAAATCATTATTCTATAGCTACAGGATCATATTCAGGTAGTCACTATATAACAAGTAATACTTTTTTTAGTAAAGTTTTAAATCAAAAATATAGTTTATATGATAAAAATGCAGTAAGGGATGCAAAATTCTATAGATCTGAACCTATATGGGTAACTGCAGAAAGACAGGGGATTAGAACTGCATCATTTTATTGGGTTGGGAGTGAAGCTAAAATAAAAGGTGTATATCCAAGTATATATAAAAATTATGATGGATCGATACCTTTTAAGACAAGGATTGATTCGGTTATTTCATGGTTTGAACTTCCTGATACGAAACGTCCTAATTTAATAATGTTATATTTTAGTGAACCCGATCATACAGGTCATGAAACTGGTCCAGAATCAAAAGAAACATTTAATTCTGTATCTGAAATGGATGCACTATTAGGATATCTAAGAGAAAAATTAAAAGAACTTGAAATATATCAAAAACTTAATCTAATAGTATTAAGTGATCATGGCATGAGTAGTGTTTCAAAAGATAGACTTATTATTTTAGATGAATATATATCAGATTTAGAAAATTATAGTTTTGATGGTTCTGGAACAATGCTGCAAATTGATTATAAAAATAAATCTGATAAAAATAAACTTACTGAAGAATTAAAATTAATACCTAATTGTGATATATTTAAAAAGGATGATATTCCCCAAAGATTCCATTTTAATAATCTCAATACAGGTGATTATTTGATTTTGGCTAATGAAGGTTGGTTTATAACAGATTCAAATAATATGACAGTTAAGGACTTTATATTAAAGGGGATGCATGGTTATGATCCTAATTATCCAAATATGCATGGAATATTTTTTGCTGAAGGTCCTAATTTTAAAAAGGGTTTAGTGATGCCTTCTTTTGAAAATATACATATTTATTCATTGTTATGTAAAATTCTTAATATAAAACCATATAAAGATATTGATGGTAATGTTGAAATATTTTTAAAATATATAAATTAATGAAGGAAGTTTTTAGTAATGCAATTGTATTATAGTGATAATATAATAAATGGAAAAATAATTCTATCTGAAGATGAAGCTCATCATTGTTTAACCGTTCTTAGAAAAAGAAGGGGTGATGTGATTGAAGTCGTAGATGGAAAAGGTGGTTGGTATAAAACTATTATTGAAAATGAAAATATAAAAGAATGCAATTTGAAAATAATTTCTCAAAAAAATAATTATGGCAAAACAGATCATCATATTCATATTGCAATTGCCCCTACTAAAAGTCATGATCGATTAGAATGGTTTATTGAAAAGACTGTTGAAATAGGTATACAAGAGATAACTTTTTTAAATGCAGATAATTCTCATCGTAAAGATGTAAAAATGTCTAGAATCAATAAAGTTGCATTATCTGCAATGAAACAATCATTTAAAGCATATTTACCACATTTTAATCCTATAGTTCCTATTAATGATTTTATATCTAAGGCAAATATGGCAAATAAATATATAGGCTGCTTTGCAGAAGATCGATCTTTATTACAAAAAATTGTACCCGCTAACCAAGAGTATTGTGTTATTATTGGACCTGAAGGTGATTTTTCTTTAGATGAGATAGATTTTGCCAAAGAGTATGGCTTTCAAACTATTTCACTAGGTTCAAGTAGATTGCGAACTGAAACGGCAGGTATTGTAGCTTGCCATACATTAAATATTTTAAATGAAGTGATTTAATGATAGATCATGAGCAAATTATGAATTTAGCAATTAAAGAATCGCTAAAAGCATTAAAATCTAAGGAAGTTCCTGTTGGAGCAGTAATAACTAAAAACAATAAGATTATAGGTCGTGGATATAATAGAGTAGAAGGATTAAACGATCCAACTGCTCATGCTGAAATTATAGCTATAACTTCTGCAGCGAATACAATCAAAGATTGGAGATTAAAGGATTGTAAACTCTATGTAACTAAAGAACCATGTGCTATGTGCGCAGGTGCAATTATTAATTCAAGGATAAAATTTGTTGGTTTTGGAATATATGATGAAAAGGAAGGTTGTTCTGGATCATTATATCAATTATGCTCTGATCCTAGATTTAAACATCAATCAGCAATTAAAGGTGGCATTCTTGAAAATGAATGCAAACTATTAATGCAAGAATTTTTTAAAAAAAGAAGATCAAACAAATTATAAATAGATTAATTTAATATATGTTAATTAATATAATTAGGGTTATTTAAGATACATTAATTTTTTTGTTGTACTATAATTGTCAATATTTAAAGTTGCAAAGTACATTCCTGATGGTAAATCACTTGCATTAAAATAAAATTTATAAATATTTTCTGAAGATTTTGAGCTTTGTTTAATAATATCTACTCGTTCTCCCTTTATATTATAAATATTTAAGTATAAGGTTTCATTCTTGTTATTATTTGGAATTGATATATTTATAATTGTTTCTGGATTAAATGGATTTGGATATGCATTTATTTCCATTTTACTAGAAACATAATTTTTTTCAAAAAGTTTATTTAAAATGTAAATATGATTATTTTCCCAACTAGGAATGCTATCACTCTTTAAATCTATTAATTCATTTTGAGAGGAATCAAAAAATTTAAATGTTGGTATTTCATTGTCTCTGCAATATGTATTGGAATATTCTGATCCATCATAGCCCATTACAGGTATATCAATAATGTCCTCTTGCCATGCTCTATTGCCAGCAACCTTATTGTTGCAATATGAAATAATCCAATCTTCTCCCTCGGGGACAATGTTGGCAAGTTGTATTTCATTAAAAAAGTAAAATGCTTGTTTAGATGATTGAATAAAATTAAGACTGTGAGGCGCTATTTTAGGTTCATCAACAAAATTAAATCGTCCATTGGAACTTTCCCAAATTAAATTAAATCCACTTGAAACCTTTAACCAATAACCAGAACCAAGCGACCAATGAGTTAAACTACCAATCCATTGCTGGAAATTTAATTGATGGGCTGCTGCTCCTTCTCCAATAATATCTATAACAAGAAGTTCAATGTCATCAGGTAGCGCACTAGTGATGTTTGAATTGTCATCACCTTGATATGAAATTAAATAGTTTCCATCTTCTGGAAAATTATATGTTAATTCATTGGTAGGTGGATAACCAATTACATCTAATTCAACATCTTCAGTATTGCTACTATTAAGAAGTAACCAATATCCAGAGGTATAATTAAACTCTTGTAACGCACCAATCCAACCGATTCCTTCTATATATGTGGTTGCCTGCCCTTGGCCAATGACTCCCTGAACAGATTCTTCAATTGAAGAAAGCACATTTGTCACAGAATTATCAGTTGGAATGCATGGAAAGCTAATTAAATTCGCACCAGGATGTAAATTCCATTCAAAAGAGCACATATCTGTTGCTTCTGTACAAACATATGCAGATTCATTATTATATGTATCTAAAGCTGTAACACAAAATGTGCCTTGAGAAAAGTTATTAATTGCAAATTCGTTGAGATTTGTATTGCCTACAAAGTAATAGTTTCCTGCAGATTGCCTATAGTAGATATTATAATTAGTGACAAAAAAACTTAATGATGAATTAGGTTCATCCCATGTCATATCTATTGTTTGAGATGCAGTGATATTTGCAAAAACATTAATTGGACCCTCACCTAGTATATTATCTAAGCATGTCTGATTGAAGTCTTCTAGCAAACATTCATTACAATCATCCAATATGGATGATCCAAAGCATTCTCCAGAACAATCTTGATCGCTGTTAGGAATATTATCAGTTTGCCCACCAGAACATATGCCGCAATCATCTATAAATGCATTTCCAAAGCAGTCATTATTACAATCTTGGTCATTATTAGGAATATTGTCAGTTTGTCCACCGGAACATATGCCACAATCATCTATATGAGCATTACCAAAACAATCTCCATTACAATCCATATTTACATTGTTACCATCACATATATTGCAGCTATCTATATTATTAGAAGTGCAAAAAATATTATCATCTTCATCGCTAGAATTAGATACCCATCCTTGAGGTGCATCGTTAGGACAAAATTCTGATTCAATTTCTCCACCCCATCCATCATTATCTTGATCAAAATAGTAAGTTTCAGTTCCAGTGGCCGCACAGCCTCCTAATAAAATCCAGATATTAGCAGATCCATATAATTCATTATCTAATACAAATAGTTGTGATTGATTAATTGTAACATTTGTAGTTGTTTTCATATTATATGCATTACCACCTACATACAAATAGATATCAAACTCTTCATCTAATTCATCCATTTCCCAACTCAAAACAAGAGGAACAGTAGATGGTATCTGATTAGTATTACCTGCTATTGCCCAAGATACTAATTCATTAGGACCGTGTTCTTGTCGATAATCAGTTCCAAATTCAATTTCTGTGCAACACTGATTGCCATTTTCATCTGATGTTCCAATCCACTCTGGATGAAAAAAGAATATATCACTATATGGCTGAGATGAAGGACCTGAAGGGGCATCATATTCATCTTCACCATAATGAAACCCATCATGCCAATCTTGATGAGTTCCAAGTTCAATATAATCCTGATTGCCTAAATCTTGCGTATCTTCAATATTTAATGTTAATAGCCAATCGGCCCTTAAAAATAAAGGTAGAAATAAATAGACAACAAAAAT
>CAYFHL010000082.1:0-6115 GCA_964342955.1 uncultured bacterium | reverse complement strand
TCTATCTTTTAAATTATTATTCATAATTTTTGAAAAATCTTGTATTATTTATGTCTATTCTGATAAAACCTCATCAACTAGACGAAAACTCCATCCTATTATATTAGTTAAAATTAATACACCCCTTGTATCTATTTTTGTGTCTTAGATCAACAAGGAGACATTTGCTAACTAAACAAAAACTCTAAAATTCCAAGATCAAGTTAACTTTATTTACTGAATTTACTATATAATAAATATGTAACGATTTGTAATAAAAAAAAAGCGAGACATCTAACTTAGCCTCGCTTTTTTTATATCAAAAAATAATAATAATTTATTTCATAAAAATCATTTTCTTAGTTATGATTTGTGAATTATTCTTGTATTGATAAATATACATACCTGATGAAACATGGTCTCCAAATTTATCACGACTATCCCATGTTACTTGATATCTACCTGGAGCATGCACTCCATTTGCAAGAGTTTGAACTTCCTTACCATTCAAATCATATATAATCAAAGTAATCTCTTCAACCTCAGCAACATCATAAACAATGTTTGTCACCGGATTAAATGGATTTGGAAAGTTCTGAGCCACATTAAACTCTAGAGGAATAAAGTTTGAAGCTGAAAGAGCCTCCAAAACAATTCCTTCATCATTAAAGATGCTAGAGTTGCCCAAAGCATCAGTAACAGTTAATGTTACAGAATAAGTTCCCATTGTGCTATATTCATTTTCTGGGTTTTGCTCATCGCTTGTATTTCCATCACCAAAATCCCAGGCCCATGATACTATTTCAACTTCACCCATAGGATCCGTTCCAGGCGTCGATGTATCTGTAAACTCGACAGTCCAATCATCAACATCAAAATCAAAGCTTGCAGTAGGACCATAAACACAACAATACATTCCACAATCAACGGTTGCACTAGAATTATAATTTACTGCATCCATATCTAAACAACCTGCATTCGGATTCATAACTACTCCGCCCTCAGTGATAACATCTTCTGGTATTGAAGAACCACCTGCATTTTGTAAAACTAAAATATCTAGCTTAGCCATAATCCATGGACTTGTAGCATCAAAATCTAAATCTAAATGAACTAAAGCTGCATCGCCAGAAGGGATGACAGGTTCATTATTCCATGATGTACCTGTTACAACTCCATCAGTTACAGCAACAGTCTGACCTACATCTGCCGATGTTCCACCGAAAGCAGATACAGTAGCAAATGAACCTTCGGGTATAGCATGGATCATAAGTGACCAACTAGCTATAGCAGGAACATTCACCATATGAACAGACACATTCGTATCGGTTTCAGCATCAGTAAAGCCAACCAAACTAAAGTCAACATTACCTAAAAATTCACATGATCCATCATCACATGCTGCTTCTGCATTATAATTATCTGCATAAGGATTAGTACAACCTGCTACACTTGCACCATCACATACACCACAATCATCTTCTTCAGAAGATCCAAAGCATACACCAGCACAATCCATATCCATGTTACCACCTTCACAAGCAAGACAATCATCAAGCATTCCAGAACCACCACAGACATCCGCGCAATCTAACACATTTCCTTCGCAATCACATTCATCTGCATCCCAAGGAAATGAACAACTTCCATCTTCTCCCATTGCCATTTCATCATAGTTACAAGCATCCATATGCGTACAACCCTCTGGGAAAACTCCCGCACCAAATGCATATGAACTTGAAAAATCAGCTACTAAAGATGATGCGTTTGAATCTGAAAACATTGCATCTGAAAAATAAGCATATCCATCAGTTCCTGTAAATGTGACATCCACATTCACCAAAACATGTGTTCCTGGCTCAATTACTGATCCGCTTACATCAAAACCAAGTATTTTGAAATCATTCGTTGAAACCATCCAAGCTCCATCTGTCGCAACATCTGTTGCACCTATTACAAGAAAATCTTCAAAACTTGATGCTAAATCAATCTCATATCCCGCAACATCTACAGTATTAGTCATAGTTAACTCAAGATAGCCTGTTGTATTCCAAACATTTGCCGTCCAAACATTACTAGACCAAACAGCTCCATCCCATGAAGCACCTGTCCATAAGCCACCTGTTGCTGGAATAACTTGACCTGAAAAAGAAAATCCTAAAATTGTTGTAGCACTACCAGAAACTGAAAAATCTGTTCCATCTAACAAAGCTCCACTTGTAATATCAGATCCCAAAGTTACACCAGAAACATCAAATTGAAAGCCTGCTATATCTACAGTTGATGACAACATAACATTCATAGTGCTATCTGTATCAGTATCTACATCTGCAAGAGTTAAACAAGCAACACCAGCATTACAATCTGTTTCACCAATAGTACCAGCTGACCAACATGCACCAGTAACAACATCAATATTCTCAGCTGCTGCATCTGAAAATACAACTTGATTTAGACATATATCTGAACTTCCATCCCATGCAATTGGTAAAGTAACAAGGACATCTGTTCCAGTACAGCTTGATGACGTTGTAGATGAACCATCAGAACAGGCTCCAGATGCCTCGCAATCTGATTGAGTGGTCGATGTACCATCTGAACATACTCCAGCTGCCGCACAATCAGCTTCTGAAGTAGATGTACTATCAGAACAAGTTCCATTAGCTATGCAATCAGTTTCTGTCGTATAAGCTGAATTATCGCATAATCCCTCAGCTACACATGCTGCTTCATCTGTATATGTTGCATCTGAACAATAACCACCGGTTACATAATCTGTATAGCTTAATGTGACTTCAGGTGAAACACAACTAGTATCATCAACCGTAGCATAAGGATCATAATTAATAGCAGCCATATCTGTACAACCAACACATGTGGTTCCATCACCACCACAAACTCCGCAATCATCTTCTATATGGCCATAACAATCACAAAAACCATTATCTTCGGGAGACCAACAGCTACCATCATCAACCGTCGCAGCTGCATCATAATTACATGCTGTTGAATCAGTACATCCAGGTATACCTTCTCCTGCAGAATAACAGTCACTTACAGTCGTTGCTATCTCTCCTCCATCTGGATCAGAAAACACTTCAGAATTTTCAACAAAACAAATTTCATCAACAAATCCATCAAAGGATAGTGTTACTAAATTACCCTCTCCTGCAGGAATCGTTGTGCCTTGTAAAGAAAAACCTAAAACAACCGATGCGCTTGTAGATACTAAAAAACCAGCATCTTCCGAAGAACCACCTGAAGCACCAGTAATTGCTACTCCTTCAAGGTTAAATTGATAACCAGAAACTGGCTCAGTGTTAACCATATAAACATCTAGAGTACCTGCACTAGTATCTACATTATCAAAGCTAATGCACACAGGAGTACTACAATCTGGCTCACTTGCACCAACAACAATCCCTAGACAATCATTCAATGAAACTGGGTACTGACCTGCATCTGGATCTGAAATAACTAATGAACTTTCAATAATACATGCACCAGATACATCATCTTCAGAAGTTTCTAAAACAGTCATTACTCCTTGACCTGAAAAAGTACTACCGTCAAAAGCAAAGCCCAATACAGTCGCCCCACCTGTTTGAACTGTAAAACCTGCATCCTCGGCAGCACCTCCTGAAGCACCTACTAATGTTACACCTTCTACATCGAACTGAAATCCAGCTATTGGATGATCAGGACTATTATACAATATTTCAATAGTACCCGAGAATCCAAAACTTGTTATAGCAAACAAGAACCCAAAAATTTTTGTATTAATTAATTTACCTATAGACATAATTCTCTCCATTTTTTGTTTTACAATAATATTTAATTTTGTATCTTGGTGTAGTATTACACCAATATGCTTTAATGAACGAACCCTAAATTACAACACTATCAACATATTTATTCTCTTTTTTTTTTTACAAATTGTATCAGACTAAGAAAAGTTTAGTGCTTGCTCTAAATCATTTATAATGTCTACTTTGTCTTCTATCCCAACAGACAGCCTGACTAATCCATCTGTAAGCCCTCTATCCAACCTTTCTTTTTCAGGAACATCCGCATGCGTCATCGTTGCAGGATGAGTTATCATTGTTTCAACTGCACCTAAACTTTCTGCTAAATAGCATAGTTTTACATTGTTCATAAGCTTGATACCAGCTGGAATTCCACCCTTTAATTCAAGAGATATCATTCCGCTATAACCATCCATTTGTTCTCTTGCTATATCGTGTTGTGGATGTGAAGATAATCCTGGATAAGTAACACGGTCTACTTCAGGATGTCCTTCAAGAAATTCTGCTATAACTTGCGCGTTTTCACAATGCTTATTCATTCTAACAGAAAGAGTTTTAATTCCAAGAAGAGTTAACCAGCAATCAAAAGGACTAGGAACAGCTCCTACAGTTTTTTGAATAAACTTAAATTTGTCATTTAATTTTTCACTATTTGTAATTAGTGCACCACCTATAATCTGATTATGTCCACTCAAGTACTTTGTTGTGCTATGCATCACAATATCTGCACCAAACTCTAATGGTCTTAATAAAACTGGGGTTGAAAAAGTAGAATCTACTCCATATAGTATTCCATTTTTTTTAGCTATTTTTCCAACAGCCTTTAAATCAGTGACCTTGAGCAATGGATTAGTTGGTGTTTCAATCCAAATTAGTTTTGTATTTTTTTGAATTGCACTCTCTACTTCTTTAGCATCTGATGAATTAACATAAGTAAAACTTAAATTGTAATTAACCAATAAATCATTGAACAATCTTGACACCCCACCATACACATCATCTGAACAAACAATATGGTCCCCTGAAGAAAATAATTTAGCGACGCTATCAACTGCAGCCATACCAGATGAAAAACAAACTGCAAACCGCCCTCCTTCTATTGCTGCTATATTATTTTCCAATACCTGCCTTGTTGGGTTACTTGCTCTAGTATAATCAAATCCCTTATCTTTACCTATCTCATCCAAAACATATGTCGCCGTTTGATAAATTGGAGGAACGACAGCTCCTGTAGTTGGGTCTGGCTTAATACCGGATCTAATAAGCTTAGTATCAAATTTCATAAATTCTCCTAATAATTGTTTTTCATTTTATTTGCCACAGCATTTTTTATACTTTTTACCGCTTCCACATACACATTGATCATTTCTACCTATTTTTTTATCTATCTTAATAGGTTGAATTTTATTTGAAGATTGCTGAGCAAATGAACTAGGCTGTTGACTGTTTTGCGAACCTGAAGGAGGTGGCACAATACCTAAACCAACAGGAGTATTTTGCTCCATTTTTAAATTGTTTGCAACTTTCACATTCTGCACCCTCTTATTACCTTGAACAGATATATTAGTTCTAACAATTCTTTTAATTATTTCCCTGTTTGTATCAAACATCATATCGGTAAACATACCGAACCCTTCTTTCTTATATTCTATTAAGGGGTTCTTTTGACCATAAGCCCTTAAACCAATCCCCTCTCTCAAACGATCCATTGCATAAAGATGCTCTCTCCATTTTTCATCAGTTGTTCGAAGCAGTACCCATTTTTGAAATTCATCGAATACACTAGGCTCTATAGATGACTTTTTATATTCTAATATTTCATTAATTTGTTTTGATATTTCATCTTTCAAAACCTCGATATTTTTATGTTTTTCATCTATTATTACTTTTACAGAAGTAACACTTAACAATTCATTTTCAAAGTCTTCTAGCCCTTGATCACTAATACTATTACCATCAAAGCAATCAGATAAAATGGATTCTAAATATTCTAATAAAATTTCTTTTATAACATAATTTATATTTTTACCTTTAAGTGCGTAAGTTCGTCTATCATATACTATCTCTCTTTGTTGATTCATAACATCATCATACTCTAACAAATGTTTCCTGATTCCAAAATTTCGGCCTTCAACTTTTTGCTGAGCTCTTTCAATTGATTTTGTAACCATTGCATGGGAAATAACCTCTCCTTCTTCTATACCCATACGGTCCATAACTTTTGCAATTCGATCTGAGCCAAACAATCGCATTAAATCATCTTCTAAACTTAAAAAAAATGTTGATTCACCAGGGTCTCCTTGGCGCCCAGCTCGTCCTCTAAGCTGCAA
>CAYFHL010000081.1:0-6207 GCA_964342955.1 uncultured bacterium | reverse complement strand
ACTGTAAATAAAATAATTATTGTGAGTTTAAAGTTGATAATTATAAGCATAGTTAGAAATACTAATATATTAATAGGTTCATTTATCAGCTTTTGTACAGTTTGAGTAAATGCCATTCGCATAGCACTAACATCTCTTATGAAGATAGAAGAGATCTCTGCTGTTTTCATATTTTCAAAGAAAGATAGGGGTAATGTTTGAAGGTGTTTGAATAATTTGTTTCTTATATCAGAAATCATATTATTTTGAACATAAGCAAGAGAAATATTATTAATATAAAAGAATAAATTTTTTAGTAAAAAACAAATAAGCAACATTATACATAAGGACTTTAATTGTTCTAATTGTGTACCCTGCCCTAGTATAGATTGCAAATATAATTCTAATTTATTATAAAATGTAATTGCGTCCAATTGCTTTGTCTCAATATTAGGTATCATAATATTTGAAACAAGAGTGCTAATCATCCATAATGAAAGTGCATTAATAATTACATACAAAAAAGATGAAAGTAATGATAGTAGGACTGTTAGGCTATATGGCCTCGCAAAATTGAGGACTCTATTATAAGTTTTCATTATGGAAATAAACCATCACCTTGTCTTACGATTTCATTAGGTGATTTTGAAAAATTAATTATTGTTGAACCGCTAGATTTTAGATATTTTGGATCTTCAAAAATATCTATATTAGGGAAATTATTTTTTATATTAGGTATCTTATCTAATGTTTCTTTACCATGTTTATTAATACTAGTTGTTATTATTGGTTTATTGATTTTTTTGACAATTGTTATTGGAAAATAATGATTTGGAATTCTAATACCAATTAGAGATGAACCATTTTGTACCAATTTAGAAAGATTATTATTTTTTGCTTTTAATAATGCTGTATATGGTCCCGGAAAAATTTTTTTTAAAATAAATTTAGTTTCTTCGTTCAAAATAGCATAATCTTCTATTCTATCTATTGAATCTAATATAATACTGAGAGGTAAACAACGACCCTTAAGTTTATTTAATTGAAAAATTGAATTTGTATTGGTAGCATCTACACCAAATCCATAAAGTGTATCTGTAGGATAAATAATTATACAACCACTATTAATTAAATCGCTTGCAAAATCAATATATTTTTTATTGGCAGTGTATATCATTTATAATCTTAATTTGGTTCATTATATAATTTTTTGGGCCATTTTTTATGAAACCAAAAATATTGATGTGGGTATTTAGTCACTATTTTTTCTAACTCATTTGTATATCTTTGATTAATATCTTTTATTGCATCAGCACTATCACTTGGTAATCCATCTAAATTAAGCTTTTTAAAAGATATTTTATATGTAAAATCATTCTTCAAAATACAAAACCCAATTATAATAGGATATTTTGTTTTTAGATAAAATATAGCAGCACCTTTTGGTACGGATACAGATCTATTAAAGAAAATAGATTGAACTCCTTTTTTACCTGCATTTTGGTCACTTGCTAAACCTAAATAATATCCTTCGTGCATAATATTGATCATCGGTTTGCTACCAGCTCGATGAGAAATTATTTTAGCATTAACTGATTTCCTAATCCTAGTAAAAAAAACATTGGATTGTTTGTTTTTTTGATTTTTTGTTACAGCAGCTATTTTAAAATTTTTTAATCCTAATCCAGGTAAAATATATTCCCAATTTCCAATATGAGCCGTTAATAAAATTCCACCATTATTTTTTTTTAATATATTTAAGGATTTATCATCTATATGAATAATATCATTAATATTATGTATATTTAAAGAGGGCATTCGAAGAAAGTCAATCAGAACTAATCCATAATGCCTATAACATGATTTGATCAATTTATTATATTCAACTTGTTTTAATCCGGGGAAAGCTAAGATCAGATTTTTTCTTATTACTGATTTTCTAAAATGTAAAAAAGAATTGAAAAAATTACCCAAGAATATGCCAATGTATAGAGCTCTTTTTCTAGGAAGTAGCTGAAAAAAGTAGCTAACAATTTTTAAAAAACTGAATAAAATAATTTAGAACCTATATTTTTTTAATTATTATAAATCTTATTGATAGATATACTAAATAAATTAATACATTTAGGAATGTAATTTGTTGCAAAATAAGAGATATAATTAAATTATGTATAAATGAATAAAATTATTTCAATAATATTATCGATTTCTATCATGTATTCAGCTGATATTGCATATGTTATTAGCATAAGCGGTACTATTGATATGGGGCTCCCTCACTATATAGACCGTTCTATTGAGATGGCTGAATCTGATAGTGCAGCAGTGATAGTTTTCGATATAGATACTTTTGGAGGTAGAGTTGATGCAGCCACATCAATCAAAGATATCATTATGGATACGAGAATTCCAACAGCAGCATTTATTAATAAAAGAGCGATATCAGCAGGGGCATTAATTTCTTTATCATGTGACTACATTTTCATGACACCAGGGGGATCAATTGGTGCTGCAACAGCAGTTGATATAAAGGGAGAAAAAGCATCAGAAAAAGTTATATCATACATGAGAGAAGAAATGGCATCAAGTGCAGAAGCGAACAATCGCTCAAGAGAAATAGCACAAGCTATGGTTGATGAATCATTATCAATTGATTTTATTATTAGCTCTGATGGTGATACTATTAGCTCAAAACAAGTTGAAGGTTTTTTGAAAGGGAAATTAGTAACTCTTTCTACTAAGTCAGCGATACTGCTAGGTATTGCAGATTTAGAAGTTATGACAATAGATGATATCTTTAATTATCTAAATATTAAATCCGTAGTCAAAAAATATACCCAAGAATCCTGGTCTGAAAAATTGGTAAGATTTTTAACAAACCCTGTAGTCGCTCCATTATTTATGAGTATAGGCATGCTAGCCTTGTTTATGGAGATTAAGTCACCTGGGCTTGGTCTACCAGGAATTATAGGAGTAATTTGTTTAGGGCTCTTTTTTGGTTCTCATTTTTTGGTTGGTTTGGCTGATGTTACTGAACTAATTATTTTATTTAGCGGGTTAACTCTCTTAATCTTAGAACTATTCATTATACCAGGTTTTGGTATCGCTGGTATAATGGGGGTCATATTTATATTATATTCTTTTTTTGAAATGCTTATTGGTAATTATCCAACTCCTTCTGAATATAAATGGGCATATTTTGGTTTATCTATAGGCATTATTACATCAATCATTTCATCCGCCATAATATATAAAGTTTTACCTCAAACAGAATTTTATAAAAAACTAATTCCTTTTATTCCTCAAAAAAGTATAGATGGTTATACAATATCTAAAGGATATGATAAATTAATTGGTATAAAAGGTACTGTAGAGACAGATTTAAGACCTTCGGGGAAAATATTTGTTAATGGGGAAATCTATCATGCTAGAAGTCATGGTGATTATATTTCAAAGGATGAAAAAATAGTTGTTGATGGGATAGATGAAAATCAATTGTTGGTTAAAAAAGTTTAATTTTATTAAAAAGGAGTTACAATGAATGGTATTTTCTTAACACTACCAATATTTATTATTGGTTTACTGCTTTTCCTGTATTTTGTTCCATTAGGTTTATGGATTCAATCAGGTGTATCAATTGGCTGGGGAAAAGTAGGAATGGTAAAGTTAGTAATTATGCGGATTAGAAAAATTCCGCCAAAACTGATGGCTGATGGAATTATTAATTTGCATCGCGCAGGCTTAGATTTTGTTACATCTGAAGAATTAGAAACACATTTCCTTGCAGGGGGTAATGTTCAAAATGTTGTGGATGCATTGATAGCTGCTGATAAAGCAAATATTGATTTAGATTTTAAAACTGCAACAGCGATAGATCTTGCAGGAAGAGATGTAAAGGAAGCAGTCCAAACGAGTGTTTATCCTAAGGTAATTGATTGCCCTGTAGATGGAAAAGTATCTGCTGTTGCTAAAGATGGAATTCAGCTAATGGCAAAAGCAAGGGTAACTGTAAGAACTAATATAGAACAATTAGTGGGTGGAGCCACAGATGATACTATTATTGCTCGAGTAGGAGAAGGTATTGTAAGTGCAATTGGTTCTTCAATGGCATATAAAACCGTCCTAGAAAATCCAGATGAGATTTCTAGAGGAGTATTATCTAAGGGCTTAGATTCAGGGACCGCATATTCAATCTTATCCATAGATATTGCAGATGTTGACGTTGGTAAAAATGTAGGAGCTGATTTAGAAGCAGATCAGGCTGAAGCTGATAAAAAAGTAGCACAAGCTAAGGCAGAAAGTAGAAGAGCAATGGCGGTAGCTGCAGAGCAGGAGATGAAAGCTCGTGTCCAAGAGATGAAATCTAAAGTGATCGAGGCAGAATCTGAAGTTCCAAAAGCCATGGCTCAAGCATTTATAGAAGGCAATTTGGGAGTTATGGATTATTATAAAATGAAAAATATCCAATCTGATACTGATATGAGATCATCTATTTCTGATTTAGATAATAATTCTGATAAAGATAATAAGGAAGAATAAAATGAATTTTTTATATGCTGATATTGAGCCAAGCTTCCTTTTTTTATTACTATGGGGACTATTATCATGGTTATCTAAGCAGAATAAGTCAAAAGTTAGATCAAAAGATAATTCTTTATCGGAGAATTCTACAAAAAAAAGTTTATTTGAAAATGTTTTAGGGTTTAGTGATAATTTTTCATCTGATCAAGATATTATATTTGAAAAAGCTCAGATAAATGATTTAGAAAATCATTTTAATAATGAGAAAGAAAGCAATAGTGAAAAAATAATAATTTCTAAAAACAATCTAGATAATTCAGATAAAAATAATGTAAAACAAGCAGATATCAATATTATAAATGAAAGCAAGATTGAATCAGAACCTAATTTGGATTTTTCATTTAATAATAAAGATTTATCTGTTAAGAAGAGAAAAAGATTATATAGTATCATAAATAATAAAAATATGTTAAAAGAATCGTTCCTATTAATGGAAATATTGAGGAAGCCAAAGGCATTAAAAAATTAATTTATATACGATAAATATTATCGGATATAAATATTGTTTTGCTATTTTAAATTAATATAAATTATGATGATTTATGTTAAAACTAACTAAGCAAATAGAATATGCATTAATTGCTATTAAACATTTGGGAAACAAGAAAGATTCTATTAGTTCTGCTAAAGAAATATCAGATCACTACTTGATCCCTAAGGAATTATTGGCTAAAACTTTACAAAAGATGGTAAAGTTAAATTATATCAATGCTGTTAAGGGTCCAAAGGGTGGATATTTATTAAAAAAAAATTTAAATACTATCACCCTAACACGTTTTATAGAAGATCTAGATGGCCGTATAGGGTTAGTTGATTGCAATATAAACGAGAGCTGTAATCAGATTGATATATGTAATATTAAAGATCCTATCCATGAATTAAATAATAGATTTATAAATTTTTTTGATAAGGTCAGTTTATCTGAGATAATAAAATAAATAGATACTATGAATAATAATATTGATAAAACATTGTCTAAAGACTATGAATATGGTTTTGTTACTAAAATTAACCAAGAGAAATTTCCTCCAGGTCTCAATGAAGATATAATTAAAGCATTATCCAAAAAGAAAAATGAACCATGTTGGTTATTAGATTGGAGGATAAATGCATATAAAAAATGGAAAAAAATGAAAGAGCCTAATTGGGCGGAGGTGAATTATCCCTCTATCGATTTTCAAAAAATCAGCTATTATGCTGCCCCAAGGAAAAAAAGTAGAGAAAGTTTAGATGAAGTAGATCCAGAAATCCTTGCAACATACGAGAAATTAGGGATACCATTAAATGAACAAAAAATGCTAGAAGGTGTTGCTGTAGATGCTGTGTTTGATAGCGTATCAGTAGCCACTACATTTAAAGAAACTTTATCTAAAGCTGGAGTAATATTTTGTTCGTTTTCAGAGGCAGTTAATAAATATCCAGAGTTAATTCAAAAATATCTAGGTTCGGTTGTTCCTATTACAGATAATTATTATGCGGCACTTAATTCAGCAGTTTTTAGTGACGGTTCATTTGTATATATTCCAAAAGGTGTGCGTTGTCCAATGGAATTATCAACTTATTTTAGAATTAATGCAGCCAAGACAGGACAATTTGAAAGAACATTAATTGTTGCAGATGAATCAAGTCAAGTTAGTTATTTAGAAG
>CAYFHL010000080.1:0-6217 GCA_964342955.1 uncultured bacterium | reverse complement strand
GAATGTGATAGTTGTGATGGCTCGGGAGCAGCATCTGGATCTGAACCTAGTAATTGCTCAACTTGTAATGGATCAGGTGAAATCCGCCAAATTCAAAGATCTATGCTTGGCCAAATTGTAAACGTTCAACCTTGTTACACATGCAATGGAAAGGGAAGGGTCGTTTCAAATCCTTGTAATCATTGTAGTGGGCAAGGAAGAGTTAAAAAAACTGCAACAGTTGATTTAGATATACCTGCGGGAATAACTACAGGCAATTATATGACTCAATCAGGAGAAGGGAATCAAGGTGAAAACGGTGGGTCAAAAGGTAACTTGATTGTATATTTTGAAGAGAAAGACCATAAATTATTTTTAAGAGAGAATAATGATATAATCTTAGACTGCTGGATAAATTTTCACCAAGCTGTATTTGGTGATACTATTAAAGTCCCAACATTATCTGGAGATGTAAAATTGAAAATATCTCCAGGAATCAGAAGTGGACAAATTTTAAGATTGAGGAATAAAGGAATGCCCGAATTAAATAGAAATAGGTATGGTGATCAATTAGTAAAAGTTAATATAGATACACCTAAGAAAATATCAAAGGAAGCTAAACTAACGATAGAAAAGTTAGCTTTAGAACTTAGTGATGATTGTCGGTTCGAAAAGTTGAATTAATAACTAAATGACTAATTAATAATATTTAAAATGAATGATAATAATTTTGAAAAGAAGATAACTTTACTAGATTGGTGTATAGTGTTTTCAGTTATATTGCTTTTTATTTCAGTTTATGTACCTCAAATAATTTGGCAAGAAGAAGAAATGTATAAAAAAGAATCACGATTTAGGATGTCGATAATTGCAAATGCAGCAGAATTTTATTATGAATTAACAAATAATTATACCAATAATGGAGAACATTTATTCTTCTTGGTAGAAGCAGCCATGGATTCCCTTATCGCAGATAGCTTATTTACAGAGAATCAAATTATTTATAATTCTGAGGGGATAGGTTTTGAAGTTTCATTGGAAAGAGGGTTTGAATTAAGAGTTGATACAACATTTAGTAAGGCTGTTGATTTAAAAAGATCATATATAGATACAGTATATACTGTAGGTATGAAGAATGAATTAAACGCAAGTATTGATACACTTTTTGTCAATTCTAGAGATTTAGCATTATACAAGAAAGATAGTCAATTTTATTCGGTTTTTGATTCAGACACTGTTACTCGTTCCGAGATTATAACAAATTATTTAAGAAAAAAATATCATTTAACTACTAATTACCTTTTTTGTCCATTAACTGGAGATCCTTACTTATTGGAAATTGATTCTACTGATCAAGGAGATGCATTTTTTACAGTTAAATCGCCAATTCATCTTTTAGAAGAGCCCTATACTGAGCCAAGGTATGGAGTATTTAGGTTTGAGAGCGGTAAACATGGATATATAAAAGGGGGTATAAAAAGTTGGGCAGGAGAATAGATACTTATGTTAGGTATTGCACAGTATGGAGACTTATTCCATTATATCAATTGGATACCCTCAGAATCAGGCCCCCTCGTTACAGATTTTGGTAATCTGAAAATAAATAAAAATCCTAATGATAATAATTGGGATTATCATAAAGTTTTTCAGAGCTTGATTAAATTTACAAGTAAGGATTCATATATTTTTACTTTAAGTATAGATTTAAATTTAATTAAAACATCATCCATTGATTTTGATGAAAATCAAGAAGATATGATAGAATGGTATTTAAATCAAGCTAGTGAAAAAGAATTTATTGAATTGATGGATTTTTATTATTATCCTATGGAGAATAAAAATAGTCTTTTTATGCTATCTATTCCCAAAAAACTTCGTTCAAATGTCAAAGAAGTTGTAAGAGAGCAAAGAACTGAACTTAGAACTTTAGGCGCAGGAATATTTTCAGCAGAATTAGGCGCTAGACAATGGTTTCATGCTAACAAATTAGAAAGTTATCTAATTTGGAGATTAGATAAAAAAAATATCAATCAATTTTTATTGATTATTAAAGGTAAACTTTCAATTTATTGTGTTTTGAAAATAAGAAAGAATAAAATAGATCTAATTCAATTGCTGGGAAGTAGATCTAAATGCGATGATTTAATTAATGATCTTGAACAGATGGAAAAAAAATCAACAAATAAGTTCCTTTCATGTGAAAAAGTATATATCTATAATGTAGATGGTGCTTCTAAAAAAATAAAAAGTATAGAAAATAAAAATATTGAAAATTTAGTTTTGCTAAATCCACTAAATGTTCTTAAGAATTCTATGAACAAGCAATATAATGTATATAAAACATTACCGCTTGCAGAAACAGGTTTAGCTTTTAGAGGAATAGATGTTTGATGTTAATTTCATAAATACACCTGGAATACAGGAAGACTCAAGCAAATCAGCTTGGTCCTTTGTTTTTAAAAAAAAAATAAAACATAAGATTGAAGCAAATAAATCTGAAATAGTAAAAAATAAAAGTATTAATAAAAATATTTTTATTTACCCATTTCTATTAGTTTTGATAGGATTAATTTTATTTTTATTCATTAATTTTAATAGTTCAAATTCAAAAATTCAAATTAATAGAGAACAGATAGTTAATCAAGTTGTAGATTTGATTTCAGAAAGTAGCTATTTAGATAATTTAAATTTAAATAAGGTTGAATTTAGTGAAGATAGAGTTCAAATCATAGTTAGATCAACTAAACAAGAACTTCTAAAAGAACTTCAGTTAGGTTTCCCTTGGTATAAGAAAATTAACTATCAAATATATAAAAAATCTGATTATTATTTTTTATCGTTTGATTTACCATGGATAATGAAAAATATAATTACTGATATGGCAAGTATAAAAAAAATAACTCAAACGACAGTTCTATCAAATAAAGTGAAAATTGATTATTCAAGCAAAACAATTACTTTAGATGGTTTATCTTCAGATATAATATCATTTATACTCAAAATGATGGATAATAATATTATTAATCAATATAGATTTCAAATTAATCAAATATATAACAATAAATTTCAGCTAAAAGTTTCGATATAAACTTTATGATAAGAATTATTTCTGGCAAATATAAAGGCAGAAGGCTAATTGAAAAAAAAAATACTTTAGTTCGCCCAACTCAAGCAAAAATAAGAAAATCTATATTTCAAATACTTGAGCCATTTGATGATAAAACAGTTTTAGATTTGTACTCAGGTTTTGGAACTTTAGGAATAGAGGCAATTAGTAGAGGGGCAAAGTTTGTTAAATTTGTAGAAAAAGATAAAACAGTTATAAAAATATTGAAGAAAAATATAAATCTGTTAAATATAGAAAAAATGGAAATTATTAATTCTGATGTAAAAAAATTTTTAATGTGGGAAAAAAAACGATATGATTTAATTATTGCTGACCCGCCATATGATTCAAATGATTATAAATTTTTAAATGAAATAGTTAATCCATTATTAAAGTCAGATGGAATTTTTTGTCTTGAAATGAAAAAAAGGAATATAGAAGGAAATTATTTTAGATTAAACATATATGGTAGTTCTCAAGTAGTATTTTGGAGACATGCATCATGAAGATAGCAATATATCCAGGCACATTTGATCCTATAACAAATGGACATCTTGATATTATTGAAAGAGCATCTTTTATTTTTGAAAAAGTTATAGTCGCTGTAGCAGAAAATTCAGAAAGAAAAAAATTTTTGTTTACTGAGCAAGAAAGAAAAATATTAATTTCTAAATCAATCAAGAATTTTTCAAATGTAACTGTGGAATCATTTTCAGGATTAATGGTTGATTGGGCGCAAGAAAAAGGTGCAGTTGCTGCTATAAGAGGGCTTAGAGCTCTATCAGATTTTGAATTTGAGTTTAAAATGGCTCTTATGAATCGAAACCTTAATAATAAAATAAGTACACTATTTTTGATGCCCCATGCAAAATATACTCATATTAGCTCATCTTTAGTAAGAGAAGCTGCATCTTTAGGAGGAGATATTAAAGAATATGTACCTGAACATGTGCATTTAGCACTTAAGGAACGGTATAATGAAAAATAAATATCAAGAGAGAATTATTCAAATTGCATTATCAAAAAAATCTAAATTAATTTTACCAGAACAAGATGATATTAGAATTAAAGAAGCCATATCAAAGTTGTCCTTAATGGGTATTGAAATAATTAATATAGAAGATTATAAAAAAAGAGATGGCGCTCTATATTTAAATAATATAAAAAAGAAATCTTTTTCTCAAAATTGGAATGAAAAAAGTATTATAAAGTTTTTAAAAAATCCTATTAATTTTGGAATGAATTTAGTTGATTTAGGTGAAGCTGATGGATTAATTGCTGGCGCTAAGACATCAACAAGCGATATAATAAGATCTGCAATTAGAATAGTAGGTATTCATAAAAGATCAAGATGGCTAAGTAGTATTTTTTTTATGATTTCTTCATCAGGAAATAAAGCTTATACCTTTTCTGACTGTGGTGTTATACCAGAGCCTGATAGTGAGCAATTAGCCGTTATTGCAAAGGATGCATCAGATTTCCATAGTTTATTAACGGGCGATAAATCAAAAGTTGCTTTTTTATCATTTTCAACCAAAGGAAGTGCTAAACACTACAGAATAGATAAAGTTAAAAAAGCTGTTGAAATTTTTGGGAAAAAATATCCTAATATTTTATATGATGGAGAACTTCAAGTTGATGCTGCTATAATACCAAGCATAGCAGAAATTAAGGCACCAAATTCTAAATTAAATGGTAGTGCTAACGTACTCATATTTCCTAATTTAGATGCTGGAAATATTGCCTATAAACTTACTGAAAGACTTGCTAATTTTTCCGCATGGGGACCTCTATTGCAAGGATTAAATAAACCAATTCATGATTTATCAAGGGGATGTTCTATAGATGATATAGTAAATGTAGCTACTATCACTGCAATGCAAAAAAATTTATATGCCAACATATAATTATAAATGTAAAAACTGCAATTTATCATTTTCTATTTTTCAAAAAATGAACGAATCTCCAAAATCAAAATGTAAAGATTGCGGCGGAATACTTGAGCGAATAATAACTGGTGGTACAGGAATGATTTTTAAGGGATCTGGATTTTATCTAACTGATTATAAAAAATCTAATTCCAAAAATAAACTAACAAAAAAGAAGAAAAAGGTAAAAAAGAAATGACTAAAGTAAAAATACCAAATAATGGACAAAAAATATTGATGAAAAATAATGTACTTGAAGTTCCAGACAATCCAATCATCCCATTTATAGAAGGAGATGGAATAGGACCAGATATTTGGAAGGCATCAGTAAAAGTGTTTAATAATGCTGTAAAGAAGGCTTATAATAATCAAAGAAAGATACACTGGATGGAAATTTATGCAGGTGAAAAAGCAAATGAAATTTATGGTGAAGATACATGGCTGCCTAAGGAGACTTTAGATGTTGTAAATGAATATTTAGTAGCAATTAAAGGACCTTTAACCACTCCTGTTGGAGGTGGAATTAGGTCCATTAATGTTGCACTTAGGCAGGAGCTAGATCTTTATGTATGCTTAAGACCTGTGCGTTGGTATGAAAATGTTCCATCTCCAGTTAAAGATCCATCCAAGGTTGATATGGTAATTTTTCGTGAAAATACAGAAGATATATATGCTGGTATAGAATTTGAAGCAGGCTCAAAAGATGCTAATAAATTTCTAGATATGCTAAAGAATAATTTTAGTAAGAGATTTAATAAAATAAGATTTCCTAATAATGTTGGTCTTGGAATTAAGCCGATTTCAAAAGAAGGAACTCAAAGAATAGTCAACGATGCTATTAAATATGCACTTGAAAATCAAAGAGATTCAGTGACACTTGTTCATAAAGGTAATATTATGAAATATTCTGAAGGAGCTTTTAAAAAATGGGGATATGAGTTTGCAGAGGAAGAATTTTCAGATAAAACTTTTACTTGGGCACAATATGATAGGATCGAATTAAATGAAGGTAAAAATGCTGCTGATAAAGCTCTAGAAAGTGCTTCTTTAGAAAGAAAAGTTATTATTAAAGATGTAATCGCAGATGCGTTCCTACAACAAATATTAACGAGACCTAGTGAATATGATGTTATTGCAACTATGAATTTAGATGGTGATTATATCTCTGATGCTCTTGCAGCTCAAGTGGGCGGAATAGGCATTG
>CAYFHL010000079.1:0-6236 GCA_964342955.1 uncultured bacterium | reverse complement strand
TAGAAGATAGATAATCATATAGCATCGCAGAAGCTTTCTTTCTCCTATCTAGACCTGAATCACAACACTTCATATGTAGATTAATTATTGATAATGGGATTTCCTTGCCATTTTCTAAAAAATTAAAATATGCATGAAGGGGTGGTCGACCTGCAAAATTATAGTCATTTTCTGAAAAAGGTTCAATTTGATTAATTAATGTTAGTATATCAGTTTTATAAATAATGGCTAGATCTAGAAATGAGGTATTTAGTGATGTTATATAATTATAATTTGGTAGAAATTCCATTACTTTACTAAACATACCAACTTCTTTAATCTCTTGAAATGCAATTATGTCAGCATTTATATCTAATATTGATTCAGCAAGAGCTAATACTGTAGAATCATTAGAATGCGGAAAAAATTTACAATTCCAAGTAATAATTTCAAGTGAGTTAGGTTTGTTAAAATTAGGGATATCCCATTTATTTGAATTTAGCGGTATATACTTATCGTTTGATTCTGGGGCTCCACTTTTTTTATTTAAAGTATTTTTTTTAGATAACTCTTTAGTTTTCTCTATAATCCATCTATCAGCATTTGCATTTAATTGAAAGTCATCAGAAAATAAAGTTTGGCCTACCTTATTATCAATTACTGTTTCATATCCCATAAATAAATGTGATTCATCATCAATAATAATCTTAATATGAGAAAATTCTGTTCCGTTACCATATCCTTGAATTGCAAATACATGGCTATAGGGATCATACCAAGGCAAATTATATCCTTTTGAATTACCACCAGCAACTATTAAATCAATACCATCTGAGAAATGGGCTAGTTCTAATGCATTAAGAGATCCATTTTTGTTAAATTCACCTGAATTAATTCTTTCAAGCAATTTACTATATTTTTGTTCTCTATCATAGGGTATACCTGAACTAGTTAATAAGATAATTACCTCAGCACCATCAGCCTTCATTATTGGTATCCACTTTTCTAAGCTATTCAGTTCAGATTTTAATGTTACCCCATCTATATTTTTATTTAAAGTTAGATTTGGAAGTTTTGAGTTTACAATACCTAGTATTCCAATTTTTACACCATTGATATTTTTAATGATGAAGGGCTTAATATTATTACTAGTCAATGGACATTCATTGCAATTAAGATTTGAAAAAAGGAATGGAAATGAAGATAGAGTAGATAAGCGATTTAAATTTTTACTACCTAAAATAAAATCATAAATTCCTGGAACGATGGCATCATATTTAATTCTCTCCATCCAATCAATAATAGTTTTGCCGCTATCAGCCATGCCTAAAGGATGACCTTGAAAAAAATTACCTCCATCTAAAATAATTAATCCTTCATTAGAAAGTTTAATTTCATTCCTAAGATCATCTATATATTGTGCAAAAGCTGCGCCACCTAAAATAGTAGGAGGATATTCAGGGTTGATAAAATAAGCTTTTTGTTTTTCAATAACGCCATGTAAATCATTTGTTGAAATCAAATTTATTTTTATTGGCTCTGCTAATATCAAGCTAAAGAAAAAGACTATTATATAACAAATATTGTACACTAAAATAAATATGAAAATGCTAAAATAAGATTTAGTTGAGAATCTCGAACAACATCATATTCATTTCTAAGGTCATCCTCTACTATAAACAAATCAGGATAATTATATGTTATATATTGATATGTACCAGATAGATCTAAAATATAATTTCCTATTGATAATGCTGAACCAAATGTAAATATAGATATAGGCTGTATGTAGCTAATAGGTGAGGTTTTATAAACTAAACCAGTTCGTATTGGTTTTCCTAAATCTGTTATATATTCAAAACCAAATTTATAAATTGAATAATCACTAAGATAAAAATCTTTATAAGAAATTTGATCTATTTCAAAATTTATATTTAAGTTGTTTCTAGGATTATTAAAAGATGCTGCTATTCCATAAAATAAGGGTTTTTGATAATTTATTCCATCTATTGCAAAGTCATTATTTTTCCAGTATTGAAATAAACCGTTTGTGGAATCTACTAACATAGAAAATGTGTCAGTTTGAATATGAGCTTTACTCTCAAGAGAAAGTGCAATTGTTAAATTTGAAAATAATTTAATGTTCGAACTCAAGGTATTAAAATATGAGTTTGGGGTAATATAAATATTTTCAATATCATTTAAAGATGAGAGGTTTCCTAAATTTGTACTAAGTGTATCAATAGATACACTATGCGTTATATCTGATGAATATATATAGCTTGTTGACAAACCAAAACTTAAATTAATATTTTCATTTGAATAAATTTCAAATCCACCTCCTAATGTTGACATCATTATTTCACCATCAATTTTTAAGTTTTGGTATCCTATAAGAGGATCTTTACTAACATATTCACCATCCTGAGCATCATAGCTACCTCTAACTTCCTCAGAATAGTTATATGTAAAATGAGTTAAAGGTCCGTGGTATAAGCCTATTTGTCCATGTTTAAAAATTTTATTTATTGGAATTAAAGTACCAATACTAAATCCATATTTTGAAAATTCATTTGAAACATAATCTGCATTTACAAGAAATTCTCCAAAGCTATCTCTAATAGGAATACTCCATTTTTCAAAGATGGAATATTGATTAACTTGAAAATTAAGTATAAGTTTTGTAGAGTTAAATTTAATATTTGCAGGATTGAACCTGATTGTAGAACTGCCTTCAGAATTTAATATATGGGTCTGTCCCATCGAAGAAGATTTAGCAGACCCAACAAATGGATCTGTTCCAGACCACAAATTAAATAGAGATTGAGGGAACATAAATGAAATCATTAAAGTATGAATAATTAAAATTTTATAAGGCATAATTAATTTGAAGTCTAAAATATGTATTTTGGTTAGTAACACTTGGATTTTTTATCCATAGTCCATTAGCAGTTTGTCCATCAACGATTCTTGTTGATAATGCATCAGAAGTATGGCTTATTTTGAAAGTAATTCTAAATAAGGATGTAGGTTTCATATCTATTGAAATCCACTGATGGGTCGCACCATTTTCAGAATTAAATACTCTAAAATCAGTATCTTCAAAATACCAAAGGAAACCATTGATTTGTAAAATACCACTTTTAATAATGAAGTTTGAATCAAAATGGTGTGCAATGCTAAAGCCAATTGTTTCATCAGGAGAGCCTATATCACCTACCATCATATCGCCACCAAGAGCGTTATCTGTAAGTCTTGGACGAGGAGAAAAAGTAGTGTAGCCATTTGAATAGAGTATTTCAAATTGGTTGTAGTTAGACATACGTAGCTGAGCTTGAATTCTTGATTCTCTAGAAAAGAAAGGGCTTGGATGATATAGATTATAACTTCCACGAGCTTGCCATTTTTGTCGAAATTTAATTCTAAAATTAAAAACAGGGCGATAATTTATACTTACAACTGTACGATAATATTTAGCATTATCAGCTTTTCTATTCCATGTATCAAAATTTAATGTGCTAACAATAGATCTATGTATTTGATATCTTGATGAAATAAAAAAACCTTTCTCTGATTGTGGTTGTGGATTAGCACTATAAAGAAAACTATACACAGGATCTACCAGCCAATATTCATCCTCAAATATAGTTGTTTTATATCGCTGGTAATTTGAAAAAGATCTCTGATAGGGATTATCGAATTCTAAGTCATAATTACGATATAATATTAAAAAATCTAAGTTCTTTAATTGGGTAAATAACGATAATAACAGGGCAGATGGGTTTCTACCAAAGTTGAAAACATAGTTATCTTTTAATATTTCACCATATTCACCTTGAATTGAAATGTTTTTAATAACCGTTGAGAAGTCAAACCCTCTTACACGGAAGAATGACTGAGCCTCTCGCCATATTGGAGACTCTCCAATTGATGTATCCATCGCTGCAATTTCAGCATCAGCTGAGTTTGTGATATAATTTAAATAATAAGCATCACCAGAGTAATTATCATAATCAGATGTAGTAAAACCAGGATCATTGTCTTCATCGCTACCAGTGATTGAATTAACAACCTGAGGAATGTGTTTACGATCGTATAGACTTTCATAAAATGTAAATCCAATATTTGTGCCTAAAAATGGTGTATATCTAATATTAGTTCCCCAAGTAAATTCATTTAATGAGGAAACAATAGGATGGAAAATTTTACTTGTATCTTGATTCGTTCCATAGGGCAATCTAGGATGCATAACAATTAAGCTAGTAAAACTATCGTCTTGGTTTATTATGGCATCTCTTGGATGTAATGAACTAAAGATTGAACCGCGTAAATATAAATTAGAAAGTTGCAAAGCTAATCCATTGAGGACATATTGACAAGATCTTGTCATATCTCCATGTATCCCTTGATTACGTTTTGAAAATCCAAATCCAGTTCTTCTAGGTGAAAAATAATCACTTGATTCAAAAATTACTCCTTGACCAAATGAAGCAGTAAAATTTCCTACAACAACTTTATCAATGTTAATATTAAACGGTAGTTTATATTTTTCTAGTTGAAAAAATTTTTTTAGAGTAAAAATGCTATCTGATTGTCCCATATATCGATGGTATGACAAACCTATTTTTATATTTTTATTTGTTACGAGGGATATTTTATGAAATTGTTCTGGTAAGGTTTGGTTTTGTAGAGCGGGCATTCTTATTTCTTCATCTGTATTTGCTCTGATAGGCGTAGTTCTAATAACAGAGTTTAAACGTAGATGATAAGCAAGGTTATTATCATTATTAGTTTCTGTGAATTTAACAAAATCAACTAAGTTTTTATACCCCCAATAGCTTATTCCAGGTGAATTTTTTAGATCAAATGCACTTGAAATAGGAATACGATTTTTTTGAATTAATATTGCATTAACATCAATTGGGCTAAGATTAGGTAAAGACATTAAATCATCATAATTCATATCATTGATATTTTGAGGTTCAAAAAAACGATCAAGCCATATTTCGGAAAGACCTTCAGTTTGACCTTCATTTGAAATCCACTTACCTAGTTTATATGATGCTTTTTCTAAGTCTTTTTGGAAACGAGATTTTCCAGGTAATTCAATATAAATGAAATGTCTAAAATTATGTACATCTTGTATAGTAATATTTTCAATATGAACTAACTCATAGATATTATTAAAAAATCCAATCTGTTTTCTATAATCTAATATATTATTAATTTGATTAGAAGTTAAATTAGTTTCAGTCAGTTTAGAATAATCTGCAGAATTAATATTAATTTTACCGCCCCAAAGCTGTATGGTCATTAAAAAATATATAATAGTTTTTCTCATCATTGATAAAATCCAAATGAGATTTGATGAGTTATTGGTAAGACTGGATGAGTTAAAATACTATAGCTAATTGCTTGATTACCCAATGATAGTGTTCCACCCACTCCAAGTAAATTGGGGTTTGATTGGAGACCAATAAGCAATTCAAATATTTCATCAATTTGATATCGAAATGCTGATCTTAAGATTAGTTTTTTAAAACCAAGAGTTCTTTCTGCGGATATAGAAGTAGCAACTTGTGTAATAGGAATATATGTCAATCCAACATTAATTCTTTTTGGTAATGCAATTCTAGTCATTCCATTTCCAATTGCATTGGAAGTAACATTTGTTAAATAAGCACCTAAACGATATTTTTTCCGCAGATCAGATAACATTCCAATATCTATACTATAAGAATTAATGTAACCGAGACTTATACCATTTGTTCCATCTCCGGAAGTTCCTGCTGAAGGAGCCATAAACCAGTTGTTGTAATTTAATTTATAGCCTACAGAGAGAGTAGAGTTTTTATCTTTTTGTAAGATAAATGCATGTGCAATTGAAACTCTCTGTTCATTAGACAAAACTGTTTCACCATTTTTTGTTTCTAATTGGAATAATCCAAAACCTACTTTACCCATTTTAGGTAGATTGGTTATCAAACTAAAATGATTAGTTGATAGCCATGAATATCCATATAGTTTAGCCCCGCCAGCATTCATATGTGCCTTTGGAATCTCAGATATCCCCGCAGGATTATGAAAAACACTCCAACTATGTCCTTTATCAGATACGACAGCACCTGCCAAGGCTGATGCTTCAGAACCAATAAAGGTATAGTCACTAATTTGGGTGAATGTTAAAGAAAGACTTAGTATTGATAATATTAATTTATTCAATTTTGTACACCTATAACAATGGGTGCTGCATCTGT
>CAYFHL010000078.1:0-6331 GCA_964342955.1 uncultured bacterium | reverse complement strand
AAAGGTTTCGAGAGTTATCTTGAAAACAGAAAAATATCTAATCTATCAAAAAATTCATTTGCGATTTATAATGTAAATTGGTTTAATGTATGTTGTGGTATCGAGAAATATGATAATACATATGAAGAAACAATTCAACAACAAATAAGTGATATGGGTCTCATTATTAATGAAGAGGATATTGTAAATAACCTTTTAAAATTATTCGAAGATAAGGGTGAATTATCTAAATTTAAGAAGATGATAAAGAATCGATTAATCTCTTGTTCTGAGATTGACCCCCCTTCCTTCTTTGATAAACTATTTACAGATTCATTCGGGACAATGAAAGAATGTGATGAAAGGTCTCCACAATCTATCCTATATTTATATGATGGATATAAGAGATTCATTGAAAGGGATATTCCTGAATTATCAAAATTAGATAAGGTTTTAATTTTAATTTATTGTGAAACAAGACAACATAATTTATCAAAGTATATATCATTAGAGATCCTCCGAAAAGATAATGATAAGAAGAAGAAATTAAAATCTATTTTGGATAAGATTATGCAATCCGATAAGAAGATAATTCAAAAGAATGATAAGATCCTTGAAGAACAAGAAAAATTAAAATATGATAAGATAAAGGAGAAGAGAATTAAAGAAGAGACAAAAAAGAATAATATGAAAACTCTAATTAATAAGAATAATATTATCATTCAAAAGAATAAGATTAAAGATTTAGAAGAAGAACATGTTGTAGATCCTAAAGAAGAATACAAAAAACAAGGGAAAGGATTCTTTGATAAATTGCTCAATTTATTTGAAGATAATGCTGAAAGTCCAACATTTGACATAAGACTCACACCAAAAGAAAGAGAAACATATCAACGAGTGATTGATAAAATGAAAGGTGGTGGATCTATTTCATATGAATCAACTGAAAAAGAAAAAAATGAAACATGTAATAAAATAAAAAATGAAAATAACATTTATAAGAATCAATTAAGTATGGTCAATCATTGTTAAAAGCCTGACATTTCAAAGTTTTCATCATTACAATAGTAGTCTTCTTCTTCATAAGAATCATCGTCAAGTAATGTTTCTATATTCTTATCTGTAACATTAATAAAATCCTCTTGCGTCAGGTCAATATTACTAATTTCTTCCATTAATTTTTGTTCATCAAGGAGGATATCACACATCCCTGTTCCAGCTTTAATTGTTTGTCCCATCATGATATTACTTGAAACACCGTTCAGTTTATCTTTATCTCCAAAAATACCCGCCTTAATTAATTGATCTGTTGTATCTTCGAAAGAACATTTGGCTAGTGGACCTGTATCGCCTCGGTTAATACCTTGACGATTAATAGCTGTTAAATATCCTTTATTTGTCATAATATCACATAGTAATTCTATGTGACGATTATTAATATATGAAGCATCACTCATAACACTTGTAATCTCTTCAATTAATAGATTTCTTGCAGCTTCAATACCTAGGACTTCATAAATTTCTAGGATATCATTTGAGTATGTATTTGCAAAATCTACGAAATCAGAATTAAATACATCTAAAATGTTTACACCATCTGTTTCAAGAACCCATATTTTTTTAGAAGTAATTTCATCCTCTTCTTTTAGATATATATTTTTTTCCCCCATCACAATATTTGTAATATTCTTGATACCTTTAATCACAACATTATTAAGAATATCTTCTTGAATCTTTTTAAAGATGGAAAGGACATCCGTTTGATCTGAAAGTCCATTTAAGAAATCATTTTCTTTACCTTTCAGCTCTGCCTTAATCGAAAGACGTCCAATTAACTCCTTTGAATTATCATCTGAATAGATAAACTGTAATTTTTCACTATCATAATTATTAATTGATAGATAAACATCCTCCATTACAATACCATTTTCCATCATTAATTCTTTATTGAATGTAAAACGAATAATCCATGGAGCAGTTTCTTCATATTCATAGTCTTCACCCTTATCCATATGAAGGAAATCTTTATAAATCTCAAGAATACCTTTATCTTCTTCAATATCTGTTTCATATCCAATATTTTTAGGATCATAATAGATTTGTGTTTTTGTAACTATATCCTTTACAACAGTATATTCAATCTTATTTTTAGCATACTGTGATTTATTTTGATTATCCCTTATACTATCCTTTAAGAATATGGTTGTTGATGGTGATTTGAGATTTTTAGTAACACCTAATAATTCCCTTAATCTTGGAATACCACGTGTTACATTTGATTTAGCACTTACACCCGCATAATGGAATGTATTTAGGGTCATTTGTGTTGCTGGTTCCCCAATACTTTGTGCTGCGACAGCACCCACCATTTCTCCCGGACTAATTCGCGATGTTTCAAATAGATATTCAATTCGTTGAATAATTTGATTGTACTCTCCTTTCTGAACTTTATAATTCTGAATAAGGTTTTTAGGATGTAAGTGAATATCAATTAGAATATGAATTAGATTATTATTATGAAAGATATCATTTACAATTAACTTTTCTTTCAGCAATTTGTTAGTTGATAGTATCTCAATGGGAGAAATCGATGATAGTTCCTCTCCATGAATACATATATTGGATGTTATTCTTTTTAAATGAATTGGATAATTGATTGAATTATTTACAGTTCCACCTTTAAAGATTTCATTAAAGATATATTCCTTATGATCTAGAATATCATAGAAAGATTTTTCTAATAATGATTCATAATCTTTATTTTGTTCCATATCTTTCATTGCTTCTTCAGTTAATAACTTTGTCCAATCGGTTGATTTGTTGAATAAGAACTTTTTAGCAATTTCTTCGGTCGATAAATTCATAATTACTAAGGGTTGGGATTCTACAAAGCATGCATCCATACCATCTTCACCATAGATGTATTGAACGATACATCCTGAACTATTCCTTACAGAGTAGTCGTATTCTACCCTTAAATCTTCCATTGATTTCATTAACTTCCTTTGAATATAACCTGTTTCTGATGTTTTAACAGCTGTATCGATTAATCCTTCCCTTCCACCCATAGCATGGAAGAAGTATTCTTGAGGAGTTTGTCCGGAAATAAATGAATTCTCAACAAACCCTCTAGCTTCCGAAGAATCATCATATTTACTATAATGAGGTAATGTTCGATCAATATAACCATAGGGGATCCGTTTACCATCTACATTTTGTTGTCCTAAACATGCAACAATTTGAGCTACATTTGTAGACTTACCTTTTGATCCACTATTAACCATATTTGTAACTCTATTCTTTTGATCAAGGTTCTCAAGACCAATATTGCCTGTTTGTTTGAGTGTATTATTAAGTAGAGAATTTACTTTTCCTTCAAAATATTCATTATTTGTTTGTCCTGAAAAGTTTTCAAAAATATTGAGATGTAACTCTTGTGTAATTTTATCAATTTTAACCTTATTTTCCTTAATCACAGATGAGATCTTACTGTATGTTTTATTATCTGCTACCATATCACCAATACCTACACTAAAACCTTCAATTAATAGGAAGTATGATGTTACCTTCTGAAGATCATCAATAAAATCCTTACATCTTTCCGGACCGAGATCATTATAGATGGTATGGATTAATCCTTTAGATGTCTTGGTAAATACTCCTTTATCAAGCCCCCCGGAGGTTACTTCTCCATTTTCAATAATAACCTTGTTCATTAGATCTTTAATATGTCCTTCTTCGTTCAGTGTATCATAAGAATCATTTGTCATTTCAAGATTAATATTATTTGGAATAATGTAAGATAGGATTTTTTTCCCTGACCAATAATGAACATCTTTTCCATGGAGGTTAATCTTCATAGATGAATCTGGTAATGAACCATCAAATGTACTCAGTGATGTTATTAAATTCATAACTTGATTCTTATTGAAATATGTCGTTTCAACAACTGATTTAGAAACTTCATCTGAACTTGATTTTGAAATTGGATAGATATTTGTATTGTTCGAGAAGTAATAAGAATCAGAAGATAAAGGTATATATTGAATAATTTCCCCCTTTGTTAATTTATTAACTCCAAGTAGAGTATCTTGAACAATTGTAATGATAGGTTTATTTTCACGGGGAGAAATGATTTGATATTTTACTGATGCGATATTCATTAACTCCGAAACCGTAGCGATTGATTGAGGAGCATGCATATTCATTTCATCTCCATCAAAATCAGCATTATAAGGGGGTGTAACACTAACATTTAATCGAAATGTATTTCCTTTCATAACCCTTACACGATGACCCATCATACTCATTCTATGAAGCGAAGGTTGTCGGTTGAATAGAACATAATCTCCATCTAATAGATGTCTATGAGCGATATCTCCATTATTTAGTTCAATATCAAGGATATTTTTTTCTGTAATTGTTTTTTTAACACCATTTTGAATAATCATCTTAATCCCTGGGTAATTATTGACACCATTACTAAGTAATTCATTCATCTTATCACGATTATAATCGTTAATTATTTCGGGATAAGTTAAGTTTCTAGCAATCGTAAAAGGGACACCTAGTTCATCCAATTCAATATTTGGATCTGGAGTAATTACACTCCTACCTGAAAAGTCTACACGTTTACCCATTAAATTATTACGAATACGTCCATCTTTACCCTTCAACCTCTGTCTGATTGCTTTGAGAGGTCTACCCGAACGATGGACAGATTGTGCTACACCTGGTAGTTCATTATCAACTAATGTAGCAATGTGATATTGAAGAACCTTAGTCCAATCATTAATAACTTCCATACGACTCTTATTTCCTATTTTTTGTTGAAGTGTATTATTACATTTAATAATATCACAAAGTTTATGTGTCAAATCATCATCCATCCTTTGTGAATCATCCTGCTTTACGGAAGGACGAACTGATGGAGGGGGGATAGGAAATACAGAACAGATCATCCATTCTGGACGACACCATAATTCCGAAAATCCAAGAATATTAATATCTTCATCTGTTATCCTTTCAAGAATCATTTTAACATTCTCAATCGGTAGATGTTGTGTCTTCATACTTGAATCTTCAACATCTAATTTATTCCATACAGCATAAATACCATCCATACCTTCTACCTTTATTCTATCTGGTTGTTTTGCTCCACAACCATCTTCTGTTTCTTGACCACACCTTGTAATTTTTTGAGAAAGATTATAAATATCATTCCACCGATGTTTTTTAGGTTTCTTCATAAGATCTTTAATCTGAGGGGATTCTTTATTAATTAATAATTTAGAACACTGGATGCAAGTACATTTTAATACTTTTTGAATTGTTTGAATAAATTGATAATGATAGACTGGTCTGGCTAAATTAACATGTCCAAAATGTCCAGGACAATTTATATTTGTTTGACCACAAGTCCCACATATTTTATCCATTTCAGTTGACCCCATTCGGATATCAAATAAACCTTTAATAATAGGATTATCTTTATCATATGTTTCATGTCTTGTTACTTCAACTACAGAACGTTTCTTAATTTCATCCGGTGACATAATACTAAACTGAAGTCCAATAACATTATTTGTTTCTGGTTCAATATAATCTTTATTCATATTATATATACTTATTAATTTTTTTTTAAATATTCTTTATCAAATTTTAAAAATAAATTTGAATACTTTTTTTTATTTAAACAATTATAACCATTTAAATAAAATGTCAGAATCCGAACATTCAATGATTACACGTTCGAAGAAGAAAGAATTAGATCTAATACCTCCAGGGAATACTGATGGTAATGATGAAATGGATGAACAAGGGAACTTAAAAGGTTTTATCGATTATGAATGTGATGAACCTTTTGATAATGATATGTTCCAGAAAGAATTAAAACGGTTAAGGGGAGGGAATCGTTCTCCTATAGTCCATTCAAGTCCAACAAAAAGGGCACGTAAGAAAATAAAACAAAAAGGTAAAAACAAGTTGCCAGAAATACTTGCATCTTATATGTTAATGAACTTTTTCAATTCATTAGGTGATAAGAAAACTAAGAAAAAAAATAAGAAGAAAGATAATATTTTAATGACAATCATCGATGAAGAAGATATTGAATTGAGCGAAGAAGAGGTAAATATAGATGAAGAAGAAGATATCGAATTTAGCGATGAAGAAGATATAAATATAGATGAAGATGAAGATGAAGATGAAGAAGAAGAAGAAGAAGAAGAATATGAAGAGGAATATAGTGATGAAGATGAAATAAGTATCACAAGTGAATCAAGTGAAGAAGAAGTCGAACTAGATGAATACGATGAAAAATATATGGAAATGGAAGATGATATACTTGAAG
>CAYFHL010000077.1:0-6341 GCA_964342955.1 uncultured bacterium | reverse complement strand
ATAAATCGGTTCAAGTAATTTTGGTTTAGCATTCTTGACTGCATCAATAAATGCATGCCTACTTGCAATTTGAAATGCCATGTCATTAGAATCAACTGGATGCATTTTACCATCATAAAAGTCAACCTTAATATCAACAACTTTGCATCCAGCGATTACACCTTCTGAACAAACATTATTAACCCCTTTTTCTACTGAAGGTACAAATCCTCTATCTACATTTTGGCCAACTAAAGAGTTTTTAAAATCTATTCCTGAACCCCTTTCTCCGGGTTCAATCCTCATCCAAACTTCCGCAAATTGACCTGATCCACCAGATTGTTTTTTATGTCTATATTTTGAATTTGATTGTGAAGTTATTGTTTCTCTGTACGGCACTTTAGGAGTTTCTGTATTTAATTCTACATGAAAACGTTCTTTAATTCTTTTCATTATAATGCTTAAATGAAGCTCTCCTTGAACCGAAACAATAGTTTGTTTTAATTCTGGATCAACACGGTATAGAAAAGTAGGATCTTCTTCATGCATGACTGCAAGTCCAGTTGCAATTTTTTCCTCATCACCTCGAGCCTTTGGTTTTATAGCATAGCTAATGTTAGGGGTTGGATATTTTATAGTGTGAAGTAAAATAGGTTTCTTTGATGAAGCAAGAGTATCTCCTGTATGTGTATTTTTTAACTTTAGAGCAGCAGCAATATCACCAGCAATTAACTTGGAAGCATCTTTTCTATTTTTACCATTCATATAGTATATTTGTCTCATTTTTTCTGAATCATTACGTGTAGTATTATTTAAGTCATCTCCAACGTTTACTGTTCCAGAGTAAATTCTAAAAAAAGACATTTCACCTATATGTTCTTCTGATATTGTTTTAAATACAAAAGTTGATAATGATTCGTTGCTATCATTATTTAAATTAATAATTTCTTCTGTTCCGGGTTTAAATCCTTCAATATTTTTTAAATCACCAGCGTTTGGAGCATATTTTGCGATAATATCCATCATTCTTTTTATACCAATATTTTTTTCAGAAGAAATACAAAATACAGGTATTATGCCATTATCTTTTAATGCATCATGAAGACCATTTCTTAATTCTTCATCGCTTAATTCACCTTTTTCAAAATACATTTCTAATAGATTTTCATTAGATTCTGCTATAAGCTCAATAAGTTCATTATGAAGATTGTTAAGTTTTTCAACCCATTCACCATTAGGCTCTGATTCACTAAAGTCACCACTTCCATTATTTTTAAAGTTTAGGGTTTTTTTTCTTAAAACATCTGCCACATCACTAAAATCAGGACCTTCATTAATTGGTAACATAAATGGTATTACGGTTCTACCAAAACGTTCCTTTAAAGATGATAGTACTTGATCAAAATTAGATTGTTCTTTATCAACCATATTAATTATAAACATTTTAGGAATTTTATAATCGTTATTACAGTAGTCCCAGCAAAGTTCAGTACCTACACTTATTCCATCAATTGAACTAACTAGAATACTTGCAAAATCGGCCACTCTTAGAGCTGATTTAACTTCACCATGAAAATCTAAATATCCAGGTGTGTCTAATACATTTAATTTTTTATCTTGCCATTCAAAATTTAGTAAAGAAATTGAAATTGAGTGCTGATTATCTATTTCATAAGATCTATAATCAGATAAGGTGTCGCCATTAGATATATTGCCCATTTTATGTAATTGGCCTGCATTAAAAGCCATGCTTTCAGCCAGAGTTGTTTTGCCTGTAGTTGCGTGACCAACAAGCGCAAAATTAATAATATTTTCTGTTTTATAATCTTTCATTTAGTGATCCTTTCAATGCGATAAAAATATGAATTTTAATAATATTTTAATGAAAAATGGTCCATAAGATACCTAGTATTTTAATCTGAATCAAGAGTAAAATTATTTTTACATAATGAGTATTATTTAAAAAACTACAAATACTCCTTTTTATTTAAAGATTTAATCATTTTAACAAGCTCTTTTACAGATTCTGCTTCAGATGTGGGCATAACCAATGTCATTTTATCTAAGTTAATAATTGTAATATTATCTATACCTACTATAGCTGTTAGTCTATTAGGGCTTATAACTAAATTATTAGAAGATTCAAGGGCTAATACATCACCTGAATAATAGCTTCCATTTTCATTCTTTTCTACAAAATCAAAAAAAGATTTCCATGAACCTAAATCATTCCACTTAAAATGAGCTTCAATTGTATATACATTTTTAGCTTTTTGAAGAATTCCATAATCTATGCTTTCCTTTTTTATTTGATGCCATTTTTTATCTAAAATTGATTTATATTTTTGTTTAGAAAGGGAATTATAAATATTAATAATATGATTATAATCATTTGCCATAAATTTTTTCATAGAAGCAAGTATTTCTGATGCCTTCCAAATAAAAATGCCACAATTCCAGAAATACTGTTTACTAGAAAAATATTTTTTTGCATTGATTTTATTAGGTTTTTCAACAAAGTTATTAACTTTTAATATTTCTGTAAAATTGGGAATATCGCTCGAATCGTATTTAATATAACCATAGGCAGTAGAAGGATATGTTGGTTTTACTCCTAGAGTAATAAGAACAGACTCTTTTTTTGCCAAATCAATGCCTTTCAAAATAGAATTTTTAAATTGAGTATCACCTGAAATCATATGATCTGATGGATAAATAACCATTACCGAATTGATATCTCGATACATGACATTTATAGCAGCTAAAGCAATTGCTGGAGCTGTATTTTTAGGGGAAGGTTCAATTATATAATTATCTTTTGGGATTTCTGGAAGTTCTTTTTGTATAGATTTGCATAAAGAGTTTGAGGCAACAATTAGTATATATTTAGTAGAAGTAATTTTTTTTAAACGATTAACTGTTAATCGTATCATTGTTTTTTCTTTTATTATATTTATTAGTTGTTTAGGTTTATTTTGTGTGCTCATCGGCCAAAAACGAGTTCCAGAACCACCAGATAATATGACATGGTACATAATAAGTGCTCCTATTTATTAAAATCTAAAATTATTCCTTCAACATCCCATAATGCTCTAACCTCTACAGAATCTGAATAAAATGTAAAATTTGCTGAGTGTTCATAAGGCTCCCATCTACCAGAAAAGTAGTTTTCTGGATATATTAAATTTAATGATTCAAAAGCCCAAATTTCATAATATCCAGAAGGAATATTAGTGATTGAGAATAAATTGTCAGATGATTGTGTATGATAAGTTTTATTTGAATCAATATTACGTGCTTCAATTTTAATTAATTCTGTCCCGCTATAATTTATTGATCCTAAAATATTTCCACCTTTAAAATTTGATTTAGTATTTTCATTTAGATTTAAATTAATAATTTTGATAGAATCTTCCATTGAATTACCAAAGTAATCTGTAATTTTATTTCCTAAAATATTAATAGAATTTATAGTATCAGATAAATTTTCTACTTTTATTTTTAATTCATTTTCAATTTTAAAGGGTAAGTCTTTTTTGAATAGATTTTTAGTTATAGTAATAGGTTCTGAAAAGGTAATTAATAAATTTGAATTTTTATATTCGGTCCTCTCAATATATGGGGGTATAGTATCATAAATTTCTTTTAAAATAAACTTATATTCTGGCATAAAATATGATTCTATATTATTATAATTATTTAGATTAATTATAATAGTATCACCAGGTTCTAAATTTTGATCAATTATATAGGGATGGAAGGTCCCATCGCTTAATTTTAGCTTAGCATAATATTGACTTATCATTTCAAAAGAATTAATTTTAGTTTTTTTCAATGGATCAGCAGAAAGTAAATTAATTTTAGCATTTTTATAATTATTATTTAAATTAATATAATTTTCATGATAGAGGGTGTATGTATTTTTTCTAATTTGTTTTGAAAAATCATGTAAGTTCCCATTAATTCCCGCTACAACATATTTGTTTAATAATAGGTCATCAAATCTAAATTTACCTAAATTATCTGTTTCTACTTTATAAATAAATTGGCTTGAATCAGTTAGAGGCCATTTATATAAACCTATTTCAAAAATTTCCGAAGATTCAATATTAATAATTTGACCATAAATAGATCCTAAAGAAATAGTTTCATCTATTGTATATATAAGTTGGATAGGTTTATCCATTTTATTGCCTTGATAATCTCTTATTTTTCTAGAAATATTAATTCTAAGATTATTGTTTATTCTCCATTTTTTTTGTTTAGGATGAATAACAACCGTATTTCTATTAACTTTTAAATTCCATTCTTGTTCTGGATAAATTTTGATTGAGGATGGTACTGAAACGGGATCAATCATTTCATTAAATTTAAGAGTAATTGGAGTATTTTTAGAAAATTCTGAAACATTAATTGGAGGGTTAATTGAAATAATTTCAGGTCCTTTTTCATCTTTGGGACCACCAGAAGCAGGCCCTTGTGCTGCGCAATGGATTAAAAATAAAGTAATAATAAACTTAATAATAGATATTTTAGTAAACATTAAGGTTGTTAATTTACATAAAATTAAGTCTTTGGAGGATTTAATTCAAATGGGATCTGTCCATTTAAAATAAACTTATTTTTTGTTATATGGAATTTAATAACTTTAATTTTCACACCACTTTTCCATGCATTAAACAAAGAAGAGCAAAATTTAGGATCTTTTTCCCATTCAGGTTTAAAAAGTGTTGCATCTGAACGTTGTACTACAAAAATTACCAAAGCTTGATATCCTAAATTAATGAGCTGTTTTAAATGCTTTACATGTTTTCTACCTCTAGTCGTAATTGCATCTGGAAATTTTGCAATTTCATTTTCAACTAAAGTAACTGATTTAACCTCTAAAATCATTTTTTTTGATTGTTTTTCTAAAAGAAAATCAAAACGGTTATTTCCAAATAAAACTTCCTTTTTAATTAACTTCCATCCTTTAAGAAAGTCTAATGAGTTATTATTTATTAAATAATGAATTAGCTTATTGGGCATTAATGTATTTAATGAAATTAATATTTTATTTTTATAAACAGCCTGAGTTGTAAATTGAGTTTTTCTATTTGGATTATGTTCTTTGGTTAATAATAATTTTACTCCCGGTATGAGTAGTTCTTCAAGTCTGCCAGGGTCAGGTAAGTGACTTGAAACAATTTTTCCATTTATTTTGACAATTGTGATAAATCTATTAGGACGTTTTATAAATATACCTACAAATTTTTTTTTATTTACGTTCAATTCTGTTTTTTTTTAGTTGTTTTGATGTTTAATTTTACTATCGCTATGAAAAACTTGTCTAACCATTTTATTATATCAATGCCACACATAAATGAGCCGTTATTTAATAAGAGCATAATAATAATTTGTGAGGATAATAAAGATGGATCAATGGGAGTTGTTTTAAACAAGCCAATGAATATTAGCTCTATTTCTGAAATTCTTCAACAAACGGGCTTACAAAGAATACAGCCTAAATTTAATATTTACTTTGGGGGACCAGTACAGGTTGACTTAGGCATAATATTGCATGAATCAAATTATCAAACAGATGGAACAATAAATATTTCAAAATCAATAAGTTTAACTTCAAATAGTAAAATAATTTCAGATATTAAAAATGGTAAAGGGCCAAGTTTATTTAGGTTTTCTTTCGGATATGCTGGATGGAATAAAGGACAATTAGAAAGAGAAATTGAAAATGGAGATTGGCTTATTATGCCTGCCGATCCAGACTTCATTTTTTCTATTCCTGATAAATTAAAATGGGAACAAGCTACTTTGAAATTTGGAATTGATATAAATAATTTAGGTGGATCAGCAGGTTTAGCGTAATAGTTATTTTTAATATCCCATATCCATAGAACCACCACCATCAAAACCTTGTTTACGTCTATTTCTCTTCTTTTCTTCCTGCATTTTCCCAAAATTATATTTTAAATTTAATGAATATGTTCTTCCACCTCTTGTTGATAAAACATCTGTTATCTCATTGCCAATATAATTTTCTTGTTGATCAAATACCTCTGAAGTTTTATACATTTGGAATCCGCCACTATTAAAAATATTATCAATGCTTAAAGAAATTTCAAATGATTTATCGAAAATTGATTTTGATATTCCTGTGTTTGCCCATAAAGTTCCATTTGATCCAAATAAGGAACCACCAGGCACCTTCATTTTCATATAATAGAAGCCAAATTCATAACTAAATAATTTTATATATTTTTCAGGCAGATTAATTCTCATATACATATTTAAACGATCACTACTCCCTTTTAAATCGTGAGTATGTTCACCAGAATGAGAAATTTCGTCAGCATCATCAATAT
>CAYFHL010000076.1:0-6418 GCA_964342955.1 uncultured bacterium | reverse complement strand
ATTCCAATCATAAGACATAAAGTTATAATAAAATTATTTGTTTTCAATTTCCTATCCTCCTCAAGTTTATCTTTTCTTCTCAAGACATTTACATTTTTCAAGAGTAAATTTATAACGGTTATATCTTTATTTTCAATGGATATATTGTATCAAATTGTTTCCGTGATCTCTATCACATTTTATATAAAGAATAAATTTCTTATAAAATAGTTTAAAAAGTTTATTTAGTTTTTTTTGATCTAAATCAAATCAAACGTTTTTTATAATTTTTGTAATCAGGAACGTACATTAACTGTTTGATTGTTTCTCTAAGTTTATCAGATTTCTGAATATTTTTGGGACAGACATCTAAATTGCTTTTACAAATCTTATATGCAATATTGATTGAAATTTCTCTAATGTCTTCGATACTTGGATAAACCGTGCGTTGCAATAGATTGTCTTCTGATACCATGCTAGCCAATGTTTCAGCAGCTATATAAAACATTTCATCAGTAATCTTTTTTGATCTAGTAACAATTGCACTTAATCCAATTCCTGGGAAAATATACATATTGTTTCCTTGTCCAGGAACATATGACTTATCTTTATATTTAATTGCATTAAATGGACTACCGCTTGCAAAAATAGCTGCCCCATCAGTCCAATGCACTGCTTCTTCTAGTGTACATTCAGCTTTAGATGTAGGATTTGATAAAGCAAATATTATAGGTTCTCGTGTATATTTATTCATTTCCCTAATAATTTCCTCACTAAAACCACCTTTTATACCACTAAGACCAAGGAGAATTGTTGGCTTAGCAATTTTAATAACATCTAATAAATTTTTGATAGGTTTAACATTTCGCGCATATGGTAATTTGTGATCACCTAGACGATCTTTACGTTGATTTGTTACTAACCCATTTGAATCAACAAACCAAAAACATTTCTTTGCATCCTTCTTACTAATCCCTTGATTAACCATCCCTTGGACTATTGTATTAGCAATACCAATAGCAGCAGATCCAGCTCCTAAGAAAACAATACGCTGATCTATTAAATTTTCCTTTGTTATCCTTAACGCTGCTAGAATTCCTGATAAAGCAACAGCACCTGTACCTTGTATATCATCATTAAAACATAAGATTTTATTTTTATATTTATCTAACAATGGGAAAGCATGATTATTAGTGAAATCTTCAAATTGTATTAGAGCATTAGGCCATCTTTTATAGACTGATTTTGTAAATTCATCTACTAGTTCATAAAATTTATCATCCTTAATGCGATCGGATTTTTCTCCTAAATAAAATTCATTATTTTGTAATTCTTTATTATTTGTTCCGACATCTAACATTACGGGAAGAGTTTTATAAGGATGTATACCGGCACATATAACATATAAAGAAAGCTTGCCAATTGGAATTCCCATTCCATTAACACCGAGGTCACCCAAACCAAGGATCCGACTCCCATCTGTAACCACAATAATCTCAACATCATCATGAGGCCAATTATTTATTATATTACTTAATTTACCCTTATCTCTAATTGAGCAATACATACCCCTAGCGCTCCTATAATTATCTCCAAAAGTCTGGCATGCTTTGCCCACAGTTGGTGTATAAATTATTGGAGTTAATTCTTTTATATTTTCCATTATAACATAATAATATAATGTTTCATTTCGATCATGTAAACTTTCTAAAAAAATATATTTTTCTAAATCATCATTTATCCTTCTATAATTTTTCATTATCCTTTTTGCTTGAGTTTTGATAGTTAATACCTCGGGAGGAAGCAATCCGTTTAATTTAAATTCTTTTCTCTCATTTTCTGAAAACGCTGTGCCTTTATTAAGAAGAGGGTCTTGAATTAATTCTTTACCCTCTTTATTGATTTCTATATATTTCATAGCATTTAATTTATACTATAATAATTATTCTTAACTAATACTTCTATCTTACATTGGTGATATAGCTAATATAATATTAAATTTAATAACTTATTCATTATCACATTTTACATATTAGGAGTACAAATAATGAAATCAACTAAATTAACTTTAGATGATAAAACAATTGATCTACCAATCTTAGTTGGGACAGAAAATGAAAAGGCAATTGACATCACAAGATTAAGAAGCGAAACTAATTACATAACATATGATCCTGCTTATGGTAATACTGGATCATGCACAAGCAATATAACCTATATTGATGGTGAGAAAGGAATTTTAAGGTATTGTGGCTATCCTATTGAACAATTAGCTGAAAAAGCTAGTTTTGTTGAAGTTATATATTTATTAATTTATGGAGAACTTCCAACCATAAATCAACTAAATAATTTTGATAGTGAGATTAGATCTCACTCTCTTATACACGAAGATATGAAAAGATTTTTTGAAGGTTATCCAATGAATGCTCACCCAATGGGTGTATTAGCATCAACCGTAGCAGCACTATCAACATTTTATCCTACTCAGGTCCCAGGTGAAAATGATATGAATATTGTTAGATTACTAGGAAAAGTTAAAACTTTAGCTGCCTTTGCATATAAAAAATCAATCGGACAGCCACTCATATACCCTAGAAATAATATGACATTTGAAGAAAATTTTTTATATACAATGTTTGCTGTACCTAGTGAAGAATATCAAGTTGATGATACAATGTGTGATGCACTTAGATTGCTATTGATTTTGCATGCTGACCATGAGCAGAATTGCTCTTCTTCAACAGTTCGTATGGTTGGTAGTAGTCAAGCGAACTTATTTATTTCAATTGCTTCAGGAATTGGTGCATTATGGGGATCATTGCATGGAGGTGCTAATCAAAGAGTGATCGAAATGTTGAAAATGATTCATGCTGATAGTGGAGACTATAAGAAGTATATTAATATGGCTAAGGATAGAAAATCAAACTTTAAGTTAATGGGATTTGGTCATAGAGTATATAAAAATTTTGATCCTAGAGCAAAAATACTTAAGTCTGCTGCTGACAAATTATTAAATAAATTACAAATTAATGATCCATTATTAAAGATTGCAATAGAGCTTGAAGAAATTGCACTAAAAGATGACTTCTTTGTAGAAAAAAAACTCTATCCAAATGTAGATTTTTATTCTGGTATAATCTACAGAGCTCTTAAAATTCCAACTAAAATGTTTACAGTAATGTTTGCTTTGGGGAGATTGCCTGGATGGATTTCTCAATGGAAAGAGATGAGAAACACGCCTAAGGGTAGAATTTATAGACCTAGACAAATCTATACAGGATCACATTGTAGAGACTATATTGAAATTAATAAAAGATAAAACAATAATTACATATATAAATTGGAGTTTTTATGAGGAAAAAAATATCGCTAATAGGTGGTGGCCAAATTGGAGGCAATCTAGCATTAATTGCTGCACAAAAAGAACTAGGTGATATAGCAATTTATGATATAGATAAAGCTGAAGGTATGATAAAAGGCAAAGCATTAGATATAATGCAAATGTTGCCTCATGATGGTTATGATTCTAAACTTGTAGGCTCTAGTGATCCTTCTATTATAGAAAATTCAGATGTCATAATTATTACTGCTGGCATACCTAGAAAGCCAGGCATGAATAGAGAAGATTTGCTCGCTATAAACATTAAAATCATTACCGATGTAGCTAATAATGTCAAAAAATATGCTCCGAATGCTTTTGTCATCGTTCTATCAAATCCACTAGATGCAATAGTTTATTCTTTTTACAAAGTATCGGGTTTCCATAAAAATAAGGTTGTTGGGATGGCTGGTGCATTAGATAGTAGTAGATTTAGAACTTTTCTTGCCATGGAAACAGGTTTTTCAGTACAAGATATTAATTGTATGGTTTTGGGAGGACATGGAGATACAATGGTACCTATTATCAGGCTTGCGACCATAGGTGGAATACCTGCAGAAGAAATTATCTCAAAAAAACGTCTCGAAGAAATCGTTGAAAGAGTAAGATTTGCTGGTGGAGAAATTGTAAAACTTTTCGGTAATGGTTCAGCATATTATGCTCCTGCTGCCTCTGCTATAGAAATGGCAGAATCATACTTAAAAGATAAAAAGAGAGTTATTCCTTCAGCTGTTCTTTGTGAAGGAGAATATGGAATAAATGGATATTTTATTGGAGTGCCTTGTGTCATCGGAAAAAATGGAATAGAAAAAATTATAGAATTAAATCTTCTTTCCTCTGAAAAAGAAATGCTTAATCAAACTCTTGATGCAATTAAAAAAACAGTTATAGAAACAAAACTATAAAATAATTATTAATTAAATTTGAACAACGAAGTTGAAATAAACAAATTAGTTAATTTTACTATTAAAACAGCAAAATCAGCTGGTGCAATACTTCTTAAATATTATGGAAAAGAATTACTAATAAAAAAAAAATCTAATTACAATGATCTAGTAACCCAGGCTGACCTAGAATCTGAAAAATTTATTTTAAATGAAATTAAATCTAAATATCCAGAGCATGATATTATTAGTGAAGAGACAAATTCAGGAACCATTAATTCTAGTTTTCGCTGGATAATTGATCCCCTAGATGGAACAACTAATTTTGCTCATAATTTACCTATTTTCGCGGTTTCTATTGGATTGCAGTATAAAGAGAATACAATACTAGGCGTTGTTTATAATCCTGTTGTCGATAAATGTTTTTATGCAACTCACAAAAATGGAGCCTTCTGCAATAATAGAAAGATATCATGCACATCAATACATACTTTAAGTAATAGTCTATTAGTTACTGGTTTTCCGTATGTTATGGATGATAAATGGGATGCCGGTTTTGATATATTTAAAACGTTTTACAGTAAAACTCAGGGGATAAGGAGATTAGGATCTGCAGCGCTAGATTTATGCTTTGTTGCTATGGGTAGATTTGAAGGGTTTTGGGAATATAATTTAAATCCTTGGGATATTTGCGCTGGATCAATTATTGTTAAAGAAGCTGGAGGCTTAGTTTCAGATTGGAACAACAATTCTACGCCCATTTCAGGAATTAGAATTTTAGCTACTAATGGATTAATTCATAAACAAATGGTCAAAATTCTCACTGAAAATAAATTTGAACTATTTTGGGATTAAATCCTATTATTTTTTTCACATAATTCTATAAGAATCCCAAAAGTATCTTTTGGATTTATAAATGCAATTTTATATCCTTCGGCACCTATTCTAGGTTTTTCATCAATAAGTCTTATATCTTTTTTTTTGAGGTATTTAAGCGCAGAACCTAAATCATCTACTGCTAGTGCTATATGATGGATTGCATTACCTCTTTTGTTTATGAACCGTTCAATTATTGATTTTTCCTTAATAGATTTAATTAATTCTAATTTACCTGTATCAGTTTTAAATATATCTGTTACTATGCCCTGATCGATAATTTTTTCAGTGCTCACTTTAGGAATACCCAAAATTTCGTTTAAAATTTTTGTCCCCTTATTAAGATCACTCACTGCTATACCTATATGTTCAACTCCTAATATTTTGAATGGACGATTCATTTATATTTTTTTACCTATCAATTCATATGCTGTTGCATCTTTAATTTCAATATTATAAAACTCTCCAATATTAAGTTTTTCATTAATCCTAACATAATTATCAACCTCTGGGGAATCTCTATATGTTCGACCTAAAGTCCATCCTTCTTCAAAGTATTTATCTATAAGCACTTTTTGAGTGCTACCAATTAATTTTTTATTTTTTTGCATATTTATCTCTTGCTGTAGCATCATAATAGCATCCATTCTCTCTGTTTTAACTTCTAACGGAATATTATCTTTATAATTCTCTCCTCCGTAAGTGCCCGGTTCTTCTGAATAGGTAAATAATCCTAATCTATCAAACTGAACCTCATCAACAAAATCATATAACTTTTGAAAATCATCTTCAGTTTCATCAGGGAATCCAACGATCATTGTAGATCTAATTACAATATTTGGATTAGCATCTCTTAAATTATCAATTCTACTCCTTATTCCATCAGAATTTAATCCTCTGCGCATTTTTTTTAAAATTTTATCAGATGCATGTTGAACAGGCATATCAATATACGGAAGAAGTTTTTCAGAATAACTATATAATTTAATCATCTCTCTATGTAAATGAGCCGGATGAGCATAATGAAGCCTTAACCACTCTAAATTATTTATTTGATCAATTTCTTTAATTAATTGATGCAAAGAAGCTTTGTCATCTAAATCCCATCCATAAGATGTTGTATCTTGAGCTATTATCATAATTTCTTTAACACCTGCGTTCACTAACCTAGTAGTTTCTTGAACATTCCATTCAACAGGTTGACTTTTTTGGGTTCCTCTAAATAAAGGAATAGAACAAAATGCGCATCCATTATCGCAACCTTCAGCAATCTTTAAGTATGCATAGTGACTTGGAGTTA
>CAYFHL010000075.1:0-6460 GCA_964342955.1 uncultured bacterium | reverse complement strand
TAAGCCTTGAACATTTTCAAAAAGGACTATAAATGTATAATTTGATTTATTGATTGATATATCTTGAAAATATAGCAAGCCCAATATAAATATAGCCCCTGTTGATACAAACATAACTCCTAACCAAAAAACTCTACTCATTGAATTTATCCTTTATACTAAAGTGCTATCGCCTGAAATAAATTGCTGTATTATAGGGTCACTTTGACACTTAATTTCTTTAGGCGTACCATCATAATATACACTTCCATCATGTATCATTAATACTCTATCTACAACTTCATATACTGTTCTCATATCATGAGTAACCACTAATGAAGTTATCTTTTCAGAATCTTGAAATTTCTTTATTAATTTATTTACATTATCAGTCATTATAGGATCAAGTCCCGTTGTTGGTTCATCATAAAACAAATAGTTTGGCTTCATTGCTATTGCCCTTGCTATACCTACTCTTTTTTTCATCCCGCCAGATAATTCAGCTGGCATCATATTATGTGTATTCTCTAAACCTACAGATAAAAGAGCACTATCAATTCTTTCTTTTATTTCAATCATATTTAACTCAGTCAACTTTTCCAAGGGCAAACTAATATTTTGCCTTACTGTCATTGAATCAAATAGAGCTCCAAATTGAAAAACCATACCAATTTTAAAACGAAGCCTTTGTAATTGTTTAAAAGACATATTATTTATAAACTCATTATCTATCCATATCTCTCCGTGATCAAGATCAAGGAGCCTCAATAATGATTTTAGCAAAACAGTTTTGCCTGATCCACTCTTCCCAACTATTGCTATAGATTCTCCAGATTTTATTGAAAAATTAATATTATTAAGTATTTTCTTTTCAAAAAATGATAATGAAGCATTTTTTACTTCTATCATAGCAATATTGCTCCCAATATAAAATCAAGAAATACAATAGCAACACAAGATACTACTACTGTAGAAGTTGTAGATTTACCTACTCCCTCAGCACCTCCTGTAGTATAAAATCCATGATAACATGCAATAGATGTAATAGCTATTCCAAAAAATACACCTTTGATTACCCCAAACCATGCATTCCAGGGTTTAAAAAATGTTTTTATTCCGCGTATAAATTCAATTACACTAACATCCATAGAATTGATTGCAGCAATTAAGCCACCAACTAATCCAAATAAATCAGCGACAATTACTAATATGGGAAACATAAAAGCTGATGCCAATATTCTTGGCATTATTAAAAACGATACAGGATCAAATGATAAAGATTCTAAGGCGTCAATTTGTTCAGAAACTCTCATAGTTCCTAATTCTGCTGTAATTGTAGCTCCTATTTTCCCAGTCATAACAAGACCTGTTATCATTGGAGCTAATTCCATTAGGACTGAATCTGCCACAATAGCGCCTACAAACCAATTAGGTACAAAACCTGTTTCAAATTGATATGCTGCATTAACTGAAGTAACCATACCTGAAAACAAACTAGTAATAATCACAATTGGGATAGATTTAACACCAATTTGTATCATGTGATCAATAGAAAAACCAATATAAATTTTCCATGAAGATATAGAACGAAAATTCATAAACATTAATTCAATATATCTTCCAAAATTTTCAAAAAATATAATTATTTTATTAAACGGTAGGTATATCAAACGTTTCATATATACTTTAGAATTATTTCTTTAAACCTTCGATCTGCGCCTGAAATTCTCCAATATCTCTAAATTGTCTATAAACTGACGCAAAACGGATGAATGCTACTTTATCAATACCTCTTAATGCATTCATAACAAACTCACCTATCTTACTAGCTGCTATTTCTGTATTAGAAATATTACTTATTTGTTCTTCTACCAAATCTATTGCCTCTTGTATTGTCCTCTGTGGAATAGGTCGTTTTTTACATGCAATACGAAAACTTTTTTCTAATTTATTTCTATCATACTCCTCTCTATCACCAGATTTCTTTATAACCATAATAGGATTTTCTTGAATATACTCATAAGTAGTAAATCTATGTTTACAATCTATACATTCTCTTCTTCTTCTAATATTGGTACCTTTATGTATAACTCTAGAATCAACCACTTTTGAATCATCATGATGACAACTTGGACATTTCATAATTATTTAAACTCCATCAATCTGCATATAAAGGAAAATTTTTGCATAAATCAGAAACAGAATTTCTAACATTATTAATTTTTTTATCATTACTTTTATTATTTATAACCTCATCTATAAAATTAGCTATTTTAATCATTTCAGATTCTTTCATACCCCTAGTTGTTAAAGCTGGCGTACCTACCCTAATTCCACTTGTTATTAATGGGCTTCGCTCATCAAAAGGCACCATGTTTTTGTTTGTTGTTATACCAGCTTTTTCCAATATAATTTCTGCATCTTTTCCTGAAATTTCTTTATCTGTTAAATCAATTAAGACTAAATGTGTATCCGTACCACCAGAAATAATATTATACCCCAAATTTAATAGATTTTCAGATAAAATCTGTGCATTTTTTACAGTCTGCTTAGAGTAACTTTTAAATTTCGACGAAATTGCATTTCTAAAAGCTACTGCCTTACCTGCAATTACATGCATAAGTGGACCGCCTTGGATCCCTGGCATTATCGCAGCGTCTATTAATTCAGAAACCATTTTAGTCCTTTTAGATTTTGGAGCAATTTTTCCCCAATTATTTTCAAAATCTTGCCCCATAAGAATTAATCCACCTCTTGGTCCTCGTAATGTTTTATGAGTTGTGGTTGTTACAATATTACAAAATGGCCAAGGGCTTGGATGAACCCCAGCCGCTATTAAACCTGAAGGGTGTGCAATATCTGCCATAAGATATGCATTAACTTCATTAGCAATTTCAAAAAATTTTTCAAACTCAATGAATCGAGGATATGCACTGCCACCACAAATGATTAATTTTGGCTTATATCTTCGAGCTAATTTTAGTAATTCATCAAAATCAACTCTACCTGTTTTTTTTGATACACCATATGAAAAAAAATTATATAACTGACCTGAGAAATTAACAGAGCTTCCATGAGTTAAATGCCCACCATGAGATAAGCTCAATCCCATAACTGAATCTCCAGGGTTAAGAAATGTATTATATACTCCCATATTAGCCTGTGAGCCAGAATGAGGCTGAACATTTGCATACTCTGCATTAAACAAATCTTTTGCTCTATTTCTTGCTAGATTTTCTGTTATATCAACAGCACTACATCCACCATAATACCTTTTTCCAGGATAACCTTCTGCATATTTATTCGTAAGAGGTGACCCAACGGCTTCCATAACATCTTTAGATGTGAAGTTTTCTGATGCTATCATTTCAAGCGTACTTTTTTGTCTATCTATTTCTTTCTGAATTGAATCAAATAATTCAGGATCTGATTTTTTTAGCATATTTTATCTATTTTTTTTATTCTTCTTTCATGTCTACCACCATCAAAATTTTCGCTTAGCCAAATATTCAGAACCTCTATAGCTCTATCTGAATCAATAAAACGTGCTCCTAGAGAAATTATATTTGCATCATTATGTTGCCGACTAAGCTTAATTATTTCATCTGGACCATCATAAAAAACAATAGCCCTAACACCTTTAAATCTATTTGCCGCTATTGCCTCACCTTGACCAGAGCCTCCAAAAACTATACCAACAGATCCTTTTGTTTGTGATACTTTATAAGCAGCTTTTGAAATAAAATCAGGATAATCATCTTCTGAATCTAATTTATAAGTGCCACAATCAATAATCTCGTAATTTAAATTTAGCAAATATTCCTTTACTATTTCCTTTAATTTAAAACCAGCATGATCTGTTGCTATAAATATTTTCTTCAATTTCTTTTCCTTATAGATTCGTTTAGCCATGAATAGCAATCATTATCACATTCATTTATAAAAATTTCTTTTTTCCCCTCTCCTAACATAAACCATGTACTTGCGTTTGTTATATAATTCTCTTCAAGAAATTTTTTTCTCTTGCTCGCTTCTATATATCCTACATTAGCGGCTTTACTATACTCTTGCCAAGATAATTCATAAACGGCTCTAGTACACGGCGATAATTCTTTTTCATTGAAACTGCATTTTTGTACTAATTCAAAAATTACTTCAGCACGCTGGAAATGGGTTTCGCCAGTATTTCCACTTATATCTATAGCTTTATCTGCCCAACTTAATGCCTGAGAATAATCTTCCTTATTGATTAATATTTTTGATATATCAATTGCAACTGAATAATCTGTAGGATCAACTTTAGATAGAGACTGATATACAGATAAAGCATTGTTATCATCATAATTATTTAAATAGGCATCGCCTAATTTTTTTAATACCTTTTGATTATATTTTTCATAGGTAAGTAATTCATTGCACACGTTTATTATATCAGTAAATAAATCATTTTCTTCTAAAGAGTAAATATAATCTAATCCATACTGAATATTTGATGGATCAGATTCCCAACGTTCTTTATCTACGTCCTGTACCTCTTTACCTAATGCTGAGAATGCAGCCTTCTTTTCAGAGTTAGCATTTTTATTAGAAGGTTCATATTTCAACCAAATATTAATAATATTAATTTGGTCTTCATACATCTCTTGATCTCTATAAATATTACTCAAATTTTCCAAAATTTTAGGATTATTCTCATTGATACTCAATATCTTATCTAAAAAATAAATTTGGTCATCAATATTTCCAATTTTACCTGCATTCCAAGCTGCAATATTTAAAAGCTCTTCATTATTAGGCAAATATTTTAAGCCTTGATTAAAATAGAATGCGGCACTATCTCTATTGTTAATTTCCATATATGATCGACCAAGCCAATTATATATATCTTTAGAGTTCCTTTTACCACAACCTAAATTTAAAATATATAAGTAATTATCTATAGTACTCCTAAAATCTCTATTTTGATAATTACTAATTGCAAAGCTTAAATATAGATCACATTCATTATTGCGTTGCTTAATTTGCTCATCATTTAGCCCTTTATTATTTGACTTATCTGGGCTAATACTATCAGTTACTGGAACGCACCCGAAAATGAACAAAAAACAAAATAAAATAGTATAATTATTTTTTTTCAACTTATTTTTCCCTTCTTTTTAAAAACCACTTTTCACCACTAGTAATACCTAAATGAATACTAAAATATTTTTCATGATTATTAATAAACATTATGCTTTCTCTAATTCCTAATTTTATAGAAACATCAATCAAATGAGAACTATTTAAAAATTCTAAGCCAATACCAGTAGCAAAACCATAATTTGTAAAATTTGATTTTTCTGAAAATATTTGGGAATCAAAAACTTGATTACCTACAAATATTCCAGTTCTTAAAATAATTTTATTCCATATACCTATTTTTGAATTGCTATATTGTCTAAAGCAGCCTAAATGAAATGAGTTTTCAGATGGAGGTGAAATACCTAGAAATGCTAATTCAGAAGCCACACCAAATTGAAATAATTTATGAATTTCTGAAATGACACCCCAACTATTTGTAGATAAGTATTGATATCCTAATCCAATATTATGTATAAAAGGTGACTGAGAAAAGATATTTGTATCAGTTTCAGAAGAAACAGTTTTAAATGATTTAATTTCTGTTTTCCCTATAAATGAAAAAGAAGCTACATATTCATGATTTGCTAAATGCAATCTTCCTTCTAAATCTAATTCGCTTCCATCAAAAACATTTAAATAAGTTACGTCGACAACATTATTCTCAATATATTCAATATCTGTTGAATTAATAAAACTAATATCATAAGTATATAGCTTATCATATCGACTTTGAGCACCTAGTAGCTTTGAAAGCTTTGCACCTAAGGATAGTTTTTTATTGATTTGTTGAGAATAAATCAAATATAAATTTGATATTCCTCCTGATATATTATATGAATTTTTCATTGCGATTGGGGAACCACTTGGATTCATATCTGCACCAATATAACTATAATCATCATCATAAATATTTATATTATTAAATCTATACATTGGTCTTAATCCAAGACCTAAAACTTTTTTATTACCTATTGGAAAAGATAAGGAAAATGATGTGAATCTATGTTGAGAATATTGATGCCCTGAGTTTTCAATTATACTACTTAAGCCAGAATTTACAACAAATCTAGTTAAAGATGATTTCCAATATGAAGATGAAGAATTTTCTACTACATCATTAGTGTTACCAGAAAAATAATTAATATTTCCTAATGCTATAGAAGCTGGATAACTATTACCATAATATTCTCCTACACCATACAGAGAAAATCCTGTAGACTGAGAGAATAAAAAGTTAGTTATTATTAATAGTGTTATTTTCATTGGCTAAAGAAGACTTCTATTCTTGGCAACTTAGACAAACCTATCCTCAAATTTGAAAAATTGTTTTCAACACCATCAGTACTAAAATATAATCCAT
>CAYFHL010000074.1:0-6529 GCA_964342955.1 uncultured bacterium | reverse complement strand
CATCTTCATTGATATCGCCTAAATTTTCTATCAATATGTCAACTAAATTATTTTTATAAAAGTTAACCGTTCCACCATGTTTAAAAATATTTTCATTAGTCGAATATAGTTCTGTAACAGATAAATCATAACTTTCTAATCCATCACTATACTCTACCCAATCAATAAGATTATTAGTATAAAATATTCCATTTTGCGATGTTGCAGTACCAGAATATAAAACACCATCTTTAAATAGTATGTCAGAAACACTATATTTGTATCCATCAAAATTTTCTGCAGGGAAAGATTCTAATTCAAACCACACAGATTCATTGCCTCCTCCTGAAAGTAGTGTTCCAATTCCTCCAGACCAATAGACACTTACAATTAATTCATTATAAAAAAAGGTTAAATCTAGTATAGTAGAACAAATATAGGGCTCTGGAGGGCCAATCAAATCCAAATTATCTGTTATATCTTGCCATAAATAATTTGAAGTAGAAGCTTTAAATAAATTACAACCATAGTTTATATAAATATCGCTTTCATTGACCAATAATAAATGCGGGTATCCACTATCAAGTGGATTTTCAATTATATCCCATGAGCTTCCATAGTCATCGCTCTTAATAATATTATTATTTGATAAAACATATAATTCTTCATTATGATGAATAGCATCATATACATTAGTGAATGAAAAATCAATCTCTTCCCACTCTTGCTCATAAAAGTAATATCTAAAAAAATTGACACCTTCAAATGTATTTTGCATAACAAGTAAATAGTTACCAATCTTTTTAAATACATCTAAACCATATGGAAGAATATTTGAAATTTCTGAAAATTGGCTCCAACTTTCTCCATTATTTGATGATTGAAAAACATTACCACTCATATCAATCATATATATATCATGATTATCAAAAAGAATACCATTGACACCATTATTGGGGAATTCTATCTGCTCCCAATTACATAATAGTCTATTGATTAAGAAAAAAATAAAAATATATTTATTCATATTTTAATATACCAAAAAATATTTCTAATCTTAATTTTTGTGATTAGAAACAAAATTTGAGGGTGCAACAAAATTGTAATTTTACCACGTAAGATCAATTATTACTCTACTTCTTACTCCACAATTTCCTCTTATGGCTTTGATATAAAAACTCCTCCAATATGGAGGAGTTTTTATATAGGAGTATATATTTAGTTACATACCACCTAAAATGATATTAACTAGGCTTATAATATCAAGCACATTAAGAACACCATCACCACTTAAATCAGCAGCTTGGAATTGATCTGATGTGGGGTCATATTGATCAAGTACAATATTAACTAAGACAATTATATCTTGAATATTGATAATGGTATCCATATTTATATCACCAAGAATAATATTAGATCCACCACTAACTTCTAAACTGACTGGAAATGATGACGAACCACCAGAAGAGACTATTCCAACATAAGCATTATATGATCCATCATATAAATCCGTACTATTAACAGAAACATTAATAACTTGGCTTTCTCCATCCATTAAAGTACCTTGGTTTGGATCAATACTAAGCCACGCAGGAGCGCTTTTAAAATTGATAGCAAAATTATCTGCTAAATCATTTGAATCAAAAATAACTTCAGTACCTATATTAGTACTCGCTTGAATACCAACACTAGCACTATAGGTTCCTACAATATCTCTATAATTGATATTAATTTCACCAGTTGGGAAGATTACTATTTGAAAATCGTAAAAACTATTTTCAAAATTAGTCCACCAATGGGCAACCTCATTGAACCATATTACCATCCTATCATTATTTGAATGATAATAAACATTACCAGAACAATATTGATTACAACCAGTATTTTCGGGATTAAGATCATCCCACAATCCAAAAATAGCTGGACCAGGAACTGATGAAGCAGGAATACTAGTATTATCCCATTCACCATTACTAACACCAAAGCCTATCCATCCATTTGGATTAATACTTAACTCAGAATAGCTTACGTTGTAAAAAGGAAATTCAAAACCTATTTCAAAAGGGCCTTCAGAATCATCATTATTTAAAAAACTGATCTGATTATCAGTTGATATATCTATCCAATCATAACCAGCATTAGCATCTGTATCTGAATCTGTCCAAAAATAATTTCCTGCATCTGGTCCTCCTCCTGCATTTTCAAATGGAGAAGCATTGATTGTATAGTTAAGCTCAGAGTCTAACTCTCCTGTATTAGATATAGTAAAACTATTATTAGCAGTTGCACCATTTTCTAATTCAAAAGATAAATCACTTGCATCAGTTGTAAGCTCAGGGTCAGGTAAATCTATAGCATCCATGCCATCTAATACATTTATTCCCGTATTATCTGGATCAAGATAATTTCTTAAACCAAGATTCCAGGAAGTACTTACTTTTCCATAAGTATCATATCCAAAATTGGTACAAGATGCAACCCCACCATATAGCTGACCTACTATTCTATGACTATTCCCATCAAATAAAGGTGAACCAGATGATCCGGGCTCTGTTGTTCCATCATTCCAGCTATCAACATCCCAATAGTTTCCTGAGTTTGATGCATTATCGTAATCAAAAGAAATCTTTTTTATGTCACCCGAGGGGTGATGTATACCTACTGGAGTTGCAGGTGTAGTACCACTTGCATCCCATCCTGCAAAATGAACTTCATACGATTCAGGTGGAGTTTCATTTAGCTCTAAAAGAGCAAAATCTGAACTAGATGAACTCGTTAATAAATCAGAACCAGAAACAGTCATATATGTTGGGCCATCTTGATTAGCGCATCCAGGACTTTCATAGTTAAACATAAATAACCACGTAGATTCTCCCCCTAAACAATGATTTGCCGTTAAGAAATATGGTGTTAAATCTTGTCTGACATTATTAACTAAAGATCCAGTACATAATCTCCAACCTCCGCCTGAAAGAATCATTGCAACTGAACGCACTTCAGCACTCCAATCTGCGAACTCTGAACAATTTACATTATTATTACATGATCCAGAATCACCATAATCTCTATCTCCATTAAAAAAAACATCTCTATAAGCGTGAACAACTCTTTCAACTTGAATTTCACCATTAAATTCAACATCATAAGGTTCAAAATATTCTAAAATAGTTATATCTCCTCTTGTAGGAGCGGTCGAAAATTGGCCATGAGATTTATTGTTTTGATGGGTAAAGGCTCCTAAAACTGTTGTCCTATCAGCATCATATACAAAAAATTGAGCCCCTTCAGGCAACTCATATCGATTATAAATTAAATTAATTGAATAAGCATTTTCACTAAATATAGATAATCTCCAAATTCTACCCTGATTTGTTTCTTCCCATACACCAGAATTGTTTAAGTTATATTCAACTTCAAATGGTGTACCAAATCGATAAGGAACATCTTTACCCATCTCAATCTCATCTTCTAAAATCAGCTGATCTAAATTGATCTCTGGCATATTTTTTTGCGGTATTAAATTTGAAAATTCTGAGTTAAATGATATAGGCGTAGCACTAATAGAAACTTGACTATAAACTAAATTTAATGAAACTGTTAAAATACTAAAAAAAACATAAATATAATGCATACGAATTCCCTTCTAAATATTAATAGGTACAATTTTCCAAATTTAGTACAAAAAAAATGAAATATTCAATGATAAGTTGTAATGTTATGTTACAGAAATATTAGAAAAATAAGAGCTGATAATGAAAAATAAAATTGATGGAATTAAAATAATATATTCCTATCATTTATAAAAAATTTAATTTTATATAAAATATTAATTAAAAAGGACAATAAATTTAATAATACGATTAGAAAAGATTGTAAAATAAGGGACACGCTAATTATGTATGAATTGAATCGTACTCAATTTATCCAACACCCAATAAATAAAGTTTTTTTATTTTTTTCAAAACCTGAAAACCTAGAACAAATTACGCCCCCTAATCTTAATTTTTCTATTATTACCCCGAAACCTATTGATATGAAACAAGGCTTATTAATTGATTATAAAGTACGAATTAAAGGAATCCCAATTCGTTGGAGAAGTGTGATTTCTTCATATAAACCACCATATTCATTTATAGATCAACAAATTTGGGGACCATACTCTACTTGGATTCACAATCATACTTTTGAAAAAAAAGATGGAGGAACTCTTGTAACAGATCATGTAAAATACCAAATCCCTTTTGGCCTTATTGGTAGAATAGCCCATTATATATTTGTTGCAAAAGATTTAAAAAATATTTTTGATTATAGAGAAAAGACTATTTCAGCTATTTTTAATAATTCTTTGGATAAACTCAATGATTAAAATTATTCCAATTAGCATAATATTATTGGGCTCCTCAATAGTATTTTGGAGGGTTTACAGTGAAAAGATTCTTTATCAACCTGAATATAAAACCATCTCTAAGTATAAATCTATTGAAATCAGGGAATATGATAAATTAAAAGTTATAACAACAACTGAAACTTTACCTTATCAACAAGCAACCAATGCAGGATTTAGAACTTTAGCAAATTATATTTTTGGTAATAATCAAAATAATCTTTCAATACCGATGACCGCACCAGTTATTACAACTTATCCAAATGAAAATAGTGTAGATATTGCATTTATTATAAACAATGATTATTCTATCAATGAATTACCTGCTCCAATTTCAAATAATATAAATTTTCAAGAATTAGAATTAGGAAAAGTTGCTGTAATTAAATTTGGACTATGGGCCACATCTAATAAAATTCAGACCATGAAAGAAAAACTCGAACATTATTTGAATAAAAATTCAATTCAATATTCATCAAACTTTTTTGTTGCTCAATATAACTCTCCATGGATAATACCTCCTTTCAGGAAAAATGAATTAATAGTTTCAATTAAATAATTTTTTCAAATAAAGTTGTAAATTTTACTCTTTTATTAATCATATAATTCATAAATATTTAAGGAAATATTAATAATATGAAAGTTGCAATTTTTGGTGGAACTGGTTTTGTAGGAAATTATATTTCAAATAAGCTACTTCTTGAACAATTTAAACCTAAGTGTTTGGTTAGAAAAGGATCTGAATCAAAGATATTAGACCAATGTGAAATTATTACTGGCGACATTCAGAATAGAAATTCTATTATAAAAACTATAGAAGATACAGATGCAATTATATATAATATTGGAATTATTAGGGAATTCCCCAAAAAAGGAATTACATTTGAGGAATTACATTTTGATGGATTAAAAAATAGTATCGAAATAGCTCAGCAAATCAATGTTAAACGATTTATTCTAATGAGTGCAAATGGAGTAAAATCAAATGGTACAGAATACCAAAAAACAAAATGGCGAGCAGAACAATTACTTAAGGAATCTAACTTAAATTGGACAATATTTAAACCTTCTCTTATTTTTGGTGATCCTATGGTCGATGGACAGCCTGAATTTTGTATCCAATTAAAGAAAGATATGTTGAGTTTACCATTCCCAGCACCCTTGTTTTATCAAGGTTTATTGCCTTTTAATGCTGGAAATTTTTCCATGTCTCCTATACATGTTGAGAATGTAGCTGATTTTTTTGTAAATGCACTTAAAATGAAATCAACAGAACAAAAAACTTATAATTTAGGTGGTCCAGAGACTATAACATGGAAAAATATTATACATAATATTGCTCTTGCAAGTGGAAAAATGACTTGGAAAATCCCTGCTCCTATAGGCCCCATAAAAATGGTTGCTTCAATTTTTGATGAGTTCGAATGGTTTCCTGTTACAAAAGATCAATTAACCATGCTAATTGAAGGTAATTGTGTAAATGAAAACTATTTTGATGAATTTTCTATTACACCAAAGTCTTTTAATCAAGAGAATCTAAAATATTTGGCATAAAATTATTTGAATTATAAAATATATATAACAAATAATTATTTTAATTTTGTAATATAGACATTATGTTTGAATAGCTCAGGAGGATATCTATGAAAGTTTTATCTTTATTTCTTATTTTAGTAAACCTAATTTTCACACAAGTTGATTACTCATCACAAATTCAACCTATATTTGATGCTAATTGTGGGAATTGTCACCTTGGAAATTCTTCTGGGGGATTAAATTTATCAAATTATGAAAATTTAATGCAAGGCAGTGATAATGGTGAAATCGTCATTCCTGGAAATCACATGTCTAGCATCCTCTATGATAGAATTACAAGAGATAATGCAGATGCAGGTGATATGCCACCTGGTAATTCAGAATTAATTCAATCTGAAATAGATTTGATTGCTCAGTGGATAGATGAAGGTGCTCTTTTTGAACCTAATCCATTAGTTGGGGATATAAATAATGATGGAATTGTTAATATTCTTGATATTATTATTATTGCAAACATTGCACTAGGTCAAACAGAATATGATGAGACAGCAGATATTAATGGTGACACTATTATTAATATTCTTGATATCATAGAGCTTGTTAATATTATCTTTTCATAAAATTAATTTA
>CAYFHL010000073.1:0-6698 GCA_964342955.1 uncultured bacterium | reverse complement strand
AAGCTATCAATTCTTATAGGTGTTGGAAATGCGATTTGTGGTTCATCTGCCATAGCAGCCATTTCACCTATTGTTAAGGCAGACAAAGATGATATTGGAATTTCTATTGCAATAATTAATATATTAGGTGCAATTGCTATTTTTATTTTACCTGTGTACTTAAATTTGTTTTTTAATGGAACAATTGAATCAAAAGGCCTAATCATTGGAAGTACGATACAGGCAGTAGGACAAGTTACCGCAGCAGGTTTTATGATTGGAAATCAAACTGGGGAAATTGCTACTTTGACAAAAATGATCAGAATATTAATGCTTGGTCCAACTTTAATTATTATTACAGTAATATATCTAACAAGCAATAAAAAGATTTCATTATTTCCAATTCCTCTATTTATTATTGGATTCACATTGTTTTTTTTTATTTCTTCCTTAAATGTTATATCCACCAATGTTATAGTAGCTTTGCAATTAATTAGTAAATTTTTTCTACTGCTCGCTATGGCAGCGATAGGTTTTAGCATTTCATTTAAATCAATTTATAAAAAAGGATTGAAAGTATTTTTTGTTGCTTCAGCATCCTTTACAATTCAAATCATTCTATCCGTTTATTTAACAAAAGTAATCTAAATTATTGTAAAGTGTTAAATGAAGATGTAAATATTAAAATTTTTGATAATTGGGCGATTCATAATAAAGATGTTGGAATGGAAAAAGAGCATGCATATTCTGTAGAAAAGATGATAAATGTTATCAAGAGAACAACCAACATCTTTAATTCTAAATTTGATTTTTTAGATTTGGGTTGTGGAAATGGCTGGGTTGTAAAAAATATTTCTAAACATAAGCATTCTAATCTATGTGTAGGAGTAGATGCTTCATATAATATGATAAAAAAAGCAAAAAATAATAATCCAGACGTAAAATTCTATCAATCTAAAATTGAAAATTTCAGTTTAAACCACAAATTTGATATAATATTTAGCATGGAAACATTATACTATTTAAAAAATATTGAATTAATATTAAATAAATTACACAACCAATTTCTTTCAAATAATGGCCTAATAATTATAGGGATTGATCATTATACTGAGAATACACCTTCTCTATCGTGGGAAAAAGAAATAGGAATTAGGACTAAAACATTAACGATTTCTGAATGGATTAATCAATTTGATCGAGCTGGGTTCAAAAATATCAATTATATGCAAGTTGGCATGAAAAATGATTGGGCTGGCACCCTAATTATTTATGCTAATAAATAATAAACAACTATTCGCATAAAGCACGAGTTTTAGGATTCTTTCTAACTATTGATTTAACATGCTCTTTATTAAGCCAACCTTGCACATTTCCTACGGGACTTTCAACTAAATAATTATTCATATCAGCATCCAATAACTTTGCATATGATGAGGCTCTCAAGGATCCTACTACTTTTGCATCAACCAAAGATGGTTTAATATCAAAAATATCAACCTTATAATTTAAAAACACCCATTTTTTACTTTTACCTGTTTTTTCGGATATATCAGATGCAGACCACAAAGCTATATAATCAACGCAACCATCATTATATTTATTTTTAACTATACTAGTAATCTTTTCTGATCCTAAATTTGGTTTAGATTTATTTTTATTATCCTGCTCTCCTTCGCAATTAACCAATATATTTAAAAAGAAGAGAAGTGGTATAATTTTAGTGTACTTATTTTTATTTGCAATCATATTAACCTATTTAATTAATGTTATTTTTTTTGTTTGATAAGTTTCATAGTCATAATATCTTATAAAATAAGTGCCTGAGCTATATTTGTTAGCATCCCATGTTATTACGTGTTTCCCTAAACTAAAACTCTGCTGAGTTAAATTTTGTATATATTGTCCATTAATATCATATATATCAATCTTCATATTAGTTGGTTCATATACTGATATATATAGATTAATAAGGGGGTTAAAAGGATTAGGGAAAGGAGAACCTATATTAAATCTTTCAATAAAAAACGATTCTTCTTTTATTACTTCGTTATAATAGTTAAAGTTAACTGTATATAAACCTGTGCTTCGATCTGATATAGCAACTTTACCTGTTTCATAGAAGGGAAATACTCCCCATACACCGCTATATATACTAGCATCTTCATTAAATGGGTAAGTATCAAAATAGCCTATAGTATGCATATTACTAGGATCAGCTACATTCAGTATCTGTAGTCCATATGTATAGTAGCTAACATATAAAAATTCATCTTTATAAAAAACATTATGAGCAGACCAGTTTTCTCCTCCTTCTGGCATCCAGGTATCAAGAAGGTTAATGTTTCCAGAGTTCAAATTTGAAACATCCCAAGACATAATATGCCCCCCTAGTGTTTCAGAAGCAGTAAATACAGTTCTGCCATCATCAGAAACCCAACATGCATGTGCATTTGCTACGCCTTCCCATATGTGTAGCACTTCAGGATTAGCTTTATCTGAAATATCAAATGCATACATACTATCAGTTTGTATAGCACATCCATATAAGATGTTTTCATATACACAAACATCATGCAAATAGACTTCACTCCATCCTCCTATTTTTTGAGGATCACTAGGATCTAGAAGATCTAATATTATTAAATCATCAATTTCTTCACCTTCATTCGCTCCAATTACGTATAAATATCTTGAAGATTCTGACATAATATTGTGTGCTCCAATTATTCCATCCCATTCTTCATAAATAATTGAATTATATGGATCTTCAATATTAACAATTTGTATACCTTGAGATGCTTCAGTACTGATGTACATATAATCATTATATACTTTAATATCTCTCCAAATTGAAGGTAAACCGGGGATATATCCCACTTCTTGTGGGTTTGATTCATTTGTAGAAATATCGATGATTGATGTGCCTTCGTATGAACCTATTAAAGCAAATTCTCTACCTTGAGTGTCTGTATATCCCCATATATCATTATATCCAGTTCTATAATTCCAATAATTAACTAAATCAACATTAAAAGACACTTCATCAGGTATAGCTGATATATATTGAGGAATAGTACCGAGTGTATCACCATTTATATCTATAGGTCTAATTTGATAAAGATATTCTGTGTCATTCTCTAAATTTTCATGTATATAGCTACCTCCATCAGATGCAAAACTAATTAACAATTCTTCATTTAGGCTGTCTATCAAATATAAGTCTAAACCTTGAATATTATCAGCGGAGAAAGAAGAAACAATAGTGATCCTGCGATCTTCAGCAATTGTATAGAATGTTTCAGGAATTAATATTGGTAAACAACCAATGCTCATTGCTCCCATATCTGCACCATTTAATCCAGAATTTAAGCAAGGTGAATTCATTGCAAGAGAATATTTAGCTCCATTATCACTATTTGCATAAGAGTCACAAAATAAAGGATTTGCATTTATATTTCCTATACCATCCCAATTATTTGTTATATTTGAATAAGTAATATTTATATTATCAATAGGCATATTGATCAGATCAATCTCTCCCCCATTATTATCCCATAAAATTGAATTAATTATTTCTATATATGAATCACTGTTACCAGCAATTGCTCCCCAATAAATAGCATGATTATTCGTAAAGGTGGCCTGATTAGCATATAGATAGGATTGATCAAGATATAATCCTGCTCCATTAAAAGCAGTATTATCAAAAATAATAACATTATTTATATCTAGATGTGATGCAGATGAATATATACCTCCACCATAGCCATGAGAATTGACAATATTATTTTTTATTGTAAGCATCTTTAATTCTACAGTTGAGCTATCTATAATAATTCCTGCACCATTATCGGACTGTCCATTCATTATAGTTAGAGTACTTAATAGTCCACTTGTTATTCCTCCATCTATCCGTACTACATTTCCGGAGAATTCTCCATCAATAATTGTATTTTCTTGGTCCTCACCTATAATCGCTATATTTTTACTATTATAATTAATATTTTCATAATAGGTCCCTGATAAAACATAAATAGTATCAGATTCATTTGATGACTCTATACCCTCCTGAATTGTATTGTAATCAATAGGAATAGTTATAATATTTGAAAATAATATTGAATTCAATAGAAAGAGTATCATTACATCTATTGGAATATTGGGCTTATTAATCATTTTTATATAAATTTTAATGTTGAAGCAATATTAACACTGCTTGATATATATCAAGAATATCTATATTACCATCCAAATTTAAATCGTATCCATCATTACAAATTGTATCAAGAATACAATTAACCAAAACTATAATATCCAAAATATTTAAAAATCCATCACTATTCAAATCAGTATTTAAAATAAATTCATGAGCACCCATGTCTGGAGATATCCCTGAAAATTCAATAATATCATAGATGCCATCATCATCTATATCTGCTGTACCTAAATCTATACAAGGTGAATTTTGACTTAAACCATAATTATCATTTGTAAGATCTATAAATTGCGGTGGATTATCTATATTATTATTTCCATATTCTAGACAATTTAAACTATTACCTAAAATATTATCTACGTCTCCAAGAATATCTGAATAATCAATGTTAAGACATGAATTATCAATTAATCTAATTTCAACATCTTCATTATTATATATTATTGAATTAATAACTATCCCAGCCGATGAACCTCTAAAGATAAAGCCATCTGAATTGTATTGTTGCAAGGAATTTGAAATATTATCAGTTGCAGTTACTTGATTTATAAATACATCAGAATTATAGAATGAGGCTGCACCCCCCTGTGCATCTTGCCAATAATATAGCGAACTATTTTTACATAGTTCTGTTTTTTCAATTTCAACATTTGATTCTTGTGCATAAATACCACCACCAGGTCCATACGATTCATTGTTGTTAATAATACAGTTAGATACTAATAAATTAGTTTGATATGCATAAATTCCTCCACCCTTTGGACTAGGCATTGGATTTCCAGCATCTGCATTCTCATTATTAAAGGTTATAATTGAATTAATAACTTCTACATCTGAATTGTTAAGATATAATCCACCACCATTCTTTGGACTATGGTTATTAGATATTTGACAACTATCAAGTATTAAATTGCTATTAATACAATATATGCCACCTCCATTAGTGTCACCTATTTCATTATATTTAATCTTACATAAATAAAATATCTGCTCACCACCATTTATATATATACCACCTCCCATATTGAATGCTGCATTATATTGAATAATCAGATTTTTAAAAAATACAGATGATTCATATACATGTATTGCTCCACCATTTGAGTTACTAAAAGCACCTTCTATTTTGAAGCCAGAAAATTCTGCAGGGTGCGATTCATTACTGTTTAGTGTAACAGCAGCTCCAGTACCTACTGAAACAATTTCTGTAACCTCCGGACCCATAGAAGAAATAACAATAATATTTTTTCCACTAAAATTTATATTTTCACTATAAACACCAGGCTCTACTAATATAGTGTCACCATGCTCAGATATATTTATACCCATTTGAATTTCAGAATAGTCATTTGGTATATTTATAGTTCCTGCTATAATAAAATTTGTTAAGATAATTAGAAAAAAATATCTACAAAACATCGTATGATAGAGTTTGTTCATTTATTTAGCTATCCAATTCAGATTCATAATTATTCTCTATTTTCAAAATATCCTTTGCTTCTTTACTATCTAATGTTTCGATATCTCTCATTTTTCTTGAAATTGCATTAGATCTAGTATTGCGCAAATCTCCTAATGATTTAGAAGCTGTATGTAGTTGCTTGTCTACCTTATCTAATTGGGTACCAAATTTTTCAAACTCTGTTTTAACAGCTTCAAGTATCTTCCAAACTTCACTACTCCTTTTTTGTACAATTAGTGTTCTGAAGCCCATTTGGAGACTATTTAGTAATGCAGAAAGTGTTGTTGGGCCTGTTAATGTGATTTTATACTTTCTTCTCAATCTTTCCATTAAGCCTGGATGACGTAAAACTTCTGCAAATAATCCCTCTATTGGTAAAAACATAATAGCAAAATCTGTTGTATTTGGTGGTGCTATATATTTAGTTGAAATTTCTTTTGCAAAATTTTCTATTGATTTCACTAGAATCTTTTGTGTTTGCTCTATCACACTTTTTTCACCTAATTCATAAGCATCAATTAATTTATTGTATGGCTCAATTGGAAACTTTGAATCTATCGGCAACCACACAGTATCTTCATTATCTTTTCCAGGTAATTTAATTGCATATTCTACATTAGCTTGACTTCCTGGCTTTGTAGCAATATTAGTTCCGTATTGTTCAGGAGTTAATATTTGTTCTAAAATATTTCCTAGTTGGTACTCACCAAACACTCCTCTTGTTTTTACATTAGATAAAACTTTCTTTAAGTCACCTACTCCAGTAGCAATAGTTTGCATCTCTCCTAGCCCTTTATGAACTTCTTCTAGCCTTTCACTAACCTGTTTAAATGATTCTCCAATACGTTTTTCTAGAGTTTTCTGCAGTTTTTCATCAACAGTATCTCTCATTTTATCAAGCTGTCTAGTACTATCTTCCCTTATCTCTTTAAGTTGATCATATATGGATTGTTGTAATGTTTTAATATTTTTACTAAGTTCTACTCTGTTATCTTTTGAAGTCTTATTTATTTCAGCTCTATTTCTTTCAAGTTGATC
>CAYFHL010000072.1:0-6750 GCA_964342955.1 uncultured bacterium | reverse complement strand
TTTTGATTACATTTTATTATTGGATTAGATTTGAACTTTGAAAATTTTCCTATACGCTCAAATAGATCATTTACTTGCTTTTCTTTTTGAATAATTTGATTTGAATATTTATAATTTTGTAATGTACATCCACCACATTCATTAAAATGCTGACATGGTGGAGAAACATAATCTTGAGACTCTTCTATCGTTTTAATTGATATTGCTTCTAAGAAAGAACTTCTTTTTTTGATTATTCTAGCTTTGACAGTTTGGCCGGGTATTGCATTTTTTACGAAGATAACTTGATGGTTTTCCCGTGCAATGCCCATACCACCAAATCCAAGAGATTCAATTCTTAATTCTATTTCAAGTCCTTTTTTCAATAGCATCTTATTATAAAATTATTTTTGATATTATTGAATATCTCAATTTAAATAGTGAGTGCTTAATCAATGTATTTAATTAATTATTAATTCATCTCTACCAGGACCAGTAGAAATAATTTTAATAGGAGCTTTTAAATAGTCTGAAATAAAATCAATATAAAATTTAGTATGATGAGGTAGATCATCATATTTTTCAATACCAGTCGTTTTTGCTTTCCAGCCATTAAAGGACTTATAGATTGGCTTAACATTATTTAAATCTGATAATACTTCTGAAAAATTAGTAATTTCTTTCCCTTTATACGAATAAGCTATACAAACATTAATTGTATCAAAATCATCTAATATATCTAATTTCGTTAAAGTTATTTCATTAAATCCATTTAATAAAACACTATATCTCGCAGCTACAGCATCAAACCAGCCACATCTTCTTTGCCTTCCCGTTGTAGCACCATATTCATTTCCAAGACTCATTAACTTTTCTCCAGTATCATCCTTCAATTCAGTAGGGAAAGGACCTTTTCCTACTCGAGTAGTATATGCTTTAAATATCCCTACTATTCTTTGAACTTTAGTAAGAGGTAATCCTAAACCGGCTGAAACACCACCCGTAGATGGACTTGAGCTAGTAACAAAAGGATAAGTTCCATGATTAACATCTAATAATGTTCCTTGTGCACCTTCAATAAGTATCTTTTTATTGTTTAAATTATAATCATGAACTAAAGAAAATATATCAGAAATAAATGGGATGATTTGCTCGCAAGCATTATAAAATATCTCAAAATCATTTACTATTGATTCCTTATCAATTTGCAAAATCTCTTCATTTTCAATAGCACCTGCCAATCTTTTATCATTCTTTACTCTAACTTCATCCAAATTTTTTAAATCAACAGCTCTTAATCCACATCTATTAAACTTATCTACATATGCTGGGCCAATACCACGACAAGTTGTTCCAATAGCTTTATTTGTAGCCTCTTCTTTTCTTAAATCTATTTTTTTATGTATTGGAGTAACAATATGAGAGTTTAGTGCTATTTTAATCACATTATCTGTTACAAGACCATGACTATTTATCATTTCAATTTCTTCTATAAGGTCTACAGGGTCAATCACCATACCCATACCCAATACACACAAACAACCAGGTGTTAGTATGCCAGAAGGTATCTGATGTAAAACTATCTTCTTATTATCCTTATAAACAGTATGCCCTGCATTTGCACCACCTTGAAATCTTGCAACTAATTGGACATCTCTACTTAAATAGTCTACGATCTTACCCTTGCCTTCATCCCCCCATTGACCGCCAATAATTGCTGTTATATTCGTCACTACTTATTGCTTCTTATTACTTATTTTTTTCGTTTCAAAATAAATCATTGCTGGACTTGCAATAAAAATTGAAGAATAAGTCCCTGCTAAAACACCAACCAATAAAGCAAATGCAAAAAGCTTAATTACTTCTCCACCCATTAAGTAAAGGATAAAAAGAACAATTAAAGTTGTTAAAGATGTTATAACAGTTCTACTTAAAGTTTCATTAATTGAAATATTAACTATATTAACCAAGCTATCTTTTATAAGCTTTGGTACATTTTCTCTTATGCGATCAAATAAAACAATCGTATCATTTAATGAGTAGCCTACAATAGTTAAAAATGCTGCTATAATTGAAAGATCAATTTCATAATTAAAAAATGTGAAAATGGATAGGGTAATTAAAATATCGTGAATCAGCGCTATCATACTACCTAAGGCATAATTCCTGTCAAATCTAAATGTTATATAAATCAATATTAAAATTAAAGCTAATAAAATAGCATAGATAGCATCTGTTTGTAATTCTTTACCGATTTTTGGGCCGACAGATTCAATTCTTCTTAAATCAAATTTCTTTTCTAATGCTTTATCAAGATTATCTGAAAGATCACTGTTTGACCCTAAATATTGTAATTTAATTAGAATCTCTGATGGATTACCAAAATTTATTATTTGAGGATTTTCAAAACCATGTTGATCCATTTCCTGTCTAATTTGTCTAATCTCAACTGCCTCATCAAACTTTATTTGAACAATAGTGCCTCCTGTAAAATCAATAGATAATGGCGGGCCACCTTTAATGAATAAACTAATCATACCTACTATTATAACTACTGAGGATATAAAAATAGCATACTGCTTTCTATTTATAAAATCAATATTTGTTTTGTTTAATAATCTCATTTAAATACTCAACTTTTTCATAGGTTTTCTATTAATAAAAATCATAAAGATTGATCTTGTTACAAAAACAGCAGTAAACATAGAACACATTATTCCCGCACTTAAAGTCACAGCAAATCCTTTAATTGGTCCTGATCCAATCCATGCAAGAACAAATGCAGCAATTAATGTTGTTATATTCGCATCTAAAATCGTTAAGAATGCTCTTTCATATCCAGAGTCAATTGCAGACCTTACAGTTTTACCAATATCGATTTCTTCACGAATTCGTTCAAAAATTATTACATTTGCATCCACAGCCATTCCTATTGTTAAAATCAACCCTGCAATACCAGGCAAAGTTAATGTTGCATTTAGAGCAGATAGTATTGCGATAATAAGCAATATATTTAAGATCAACGCAAAATTAGCTAATAATCCAGATGCATTATAGTAAATAAGCATAAAAATCATTATAGCTGCCATTCCCAATATGATAGCTCTTTTTCCAGAAGAAACAGAGTCAACACCTAATGATGGTCCAATAGTCCTTTCTTCAATAATATTAACAGGAGCTGGTAATTCACCAGCCCTTAGAACATTTGCAATATCCTTAGCCTCATTTACATCTTCAAAACCAGTTATTTGAGTCCTTCCAGAAGGAATTTTATCCCTTATAACAGGGGCCATAAATACTTTATTATCTAATATAATTGCTACTTGTTGATTAATATTAGCACCCGTAAATCTGCTCCATTTTTTAGTTCCTTCCGGACTCATTGATAAATTGACCACCCATTGTCCCGTTGCATCACTCCCTGTTGTACCAACAGTCGCTTTTGGATCTCTTATCATTCCTCCTTTTACTTCAGGAGAAGTAGAAACATAAAACAATGGTCTATATTCAATAACTTCATTTGTTTCAATCATTGCTTCTTCAAACTTACTTCCCCATAAAAACTTACCCTCTTTTGGAACTTTCTTTAAAAATTCTTTATTTTCTAAATATTTGTTTACAATAGCATATTCTTGAGCTATAACTCCAATACCTCCTGGTAGCGCTCTCAAATAACCTGAAAAAGGATTCTCTTTTAAAACATCTATCGGAGTTAGTATTTCTAAACCTATATCGTTAATTAAATCTTCTGATAGTAAAAGGTCTTCTGCTGATAGGCTATCTTTATCAATCTTATCTAATGTAATACCTTCTTTTTTATCTATATTTTCACTTATAATTTTTCCAGAAGAAAGTAAAAAGTTGTCTAATTTATCTAAAACATTTGATAATTGGTTGTTCAAAACTAACGAAAATTCGAGTGATGCTGTTCTTTGGATTAGACTCCTTGCTCTATTGGTATCATCAACTCCAGCTAGCTCAACTATAATTCTATTTTTCCCAAATCTTTGTATAGAAGGCTCTGAAACACCAAACTCATCTATTCTGTTTCTGATTATTTCTAAAGCGGATAAAATAGCATTCTCTCTTTCTTCTTTTATTGCATCAATAACACCTTGATTAGTCCTAATGTTCGATAAATTAGAAAAATATCGTATTAAGCGCAAACCTTCTTGATCAGACAATCGTTGAAATTCATCAAAGAAATCTGTTATATTAGCTATTGATTTTTGTTCTGACAACGATATTATATCTAAAAGCTCTTGTGGTTTTTTATTAGCAAGCTTTTCGACTAAAATAGGAACATCAACCTCTAATAAAACATACATTCCACCTTGGAGATCAAGGCCTAAATTAATTGCATTATTTCTAATTTTATTAATTGTTGTAGGATCAATCTGATTTTTTTGTTCTTCATCTAGATTATAATATTTATAAGTTGGCCAAATAAGATAGCTAGCTGAAATTAAAATAATTACAATTATGGTCCATCTTATCTTTAAATCTTTAAACATTTTTATCCTTAATTCTTAATTTTGGTATGAATTTGAATAATATCGAAATAATTTGACTCAAAAATTTACACTAATAGATTTTTGAACTCAAAAGGTTCTTTTAAATATTTTATAAAATATTAATAAATAATTTAAATTCCTTTTACTTTATATAAATAGTAACCAAAATCAGGCGATCTATAACTATTTTTTTTATGAATCTGTAATTTAAAATATATAAAAAGATGTAACTTATCATGTCATTAAAACAATCTAGTTAAAAATTTATGATTAATAATAAAATCAACTATAAAGATATTAATAAAGCTCATATTTCTGGTTTTAATAAATATATTGATCTATATAAAAAATCAATTAAAAATTCTGACAAGTTTTGGAGCAAACAAGCAGAAAGAATTGATTGGTTTAAAAAATGGCAAGATACTTCAGCTTGTGATTTTCCTAATGGAAAAATTAAATGGTTTGAAGGTGGTACTCTTAATGTATCTTATAATTGTTTGGATAGACATGTAAACTCAGGGTATGGTGATGAAACAGCCCTAATTTGGGAAGGAAATAACCCAAATGAAGATAAAAAATTTACATATAATGAATTATTAATTGAGGTGTCAAAATTTTCAAATGTTCTAAATCAATGCGGAGTTAAAAAAGGTGATCGTGTATGTATTTATATGCAAATGATTCCAGAGTTAGCTATTGCAATGCTAGCCTGCACAAGAATTGGTGCAATTCACTCAATAGTCTTTGGAGCATTTTCTTCAGATTCATTAAGAGATCGGATTAATGATTCATCTTGTAAAGTTTTGATTACTCAGGATTCTGGAGTTCGCGGAACTAAAAATAATATTCCAATGAAATTAAATGCCGATAAAGCATTATTAGAAACGCCTTCAATTAATACAGTTATTGTAGTAAATCGAACAAATTCAAAAACGTCAATGATGCCAGATCGCGATTATTGGTGGCATGAATTAATGAATAGTGCTTCATCACAGTTTGAGCCTATTCATATGGATTCTGAAGATCCTTTATTCATTTTATATACGTCGGGATCTACCGGTAAACCAAAAGGAGTTCTTCATACTACAGGAGGATATCTAGTATATGTTTCATTAACACATGAATTAGTTTTTGATTATCAAGCAGGTGATATTTATTGGTGTACTGCTGATATAGGTTGGATTACAGGTCATTCATATATAATATATGGACCTCTATCAAATAGAGCAACAACGATTATGTATGAAGGAGTTCCTAACTATCCTGATTTTGGTCGTTTCTGGGATATTGTTCAAAAACATAATGTTAATATCTTTTATACAGCACCAACCGCATTACGTGCATTAATGAGAGAAGGTGATAAATATGTAAATAAAAAAGATCTCTCATCTTTAAAATTACTTGGTACAGTTGGCGAACCAATTAAAGAGCCTGAGTGGCAATGGTACTATAATATTGTAGGTCAAAAACGCTGTCCTATAGTTGATACATGGTGGCAAACTGAAACCGGAGGAATTCTTATTTCTCCTATACCTGCTGCAATAAAATTAAAGCCTGGGTCAGCAACACATCCTTTCTTTGGGATAAATCCGGTAATTTTAGATAATAATGGAAATGAAATTAAAAAAATGCCCGCTGAGGGCTTTCTAGCTATTAAATCTCCATGGCCAGGAATTATGAGAACTATATATGGTGATCACAAGCGCTTTGTTGATACTTATTTTTCTAAATTTAATGGATATTATTTTACAGGTGATGGAGCAAAAAGAGATAAAGATGGATATTTCTATATAACGGGAAGAGTTGATGATGTATTAAATGTTTCTGGTCATCGTCTTGGTACCGCTGAAATTGAAGGAGCAATTGGTTCTCATCCATCTGTTGCCGAAGCTGCAGTAGTAGGCTATCCGCATGAAATAAAAGGTGAAGGAATATATGCATATGTAACAATGATGGCCGGAACAGAAGGAAGTGAATTGATTTTATCAGAAATAAAGGATAAAGTTCGTGAATTAATCGGACCTCATGCTAAACCAGATAAAATACAATTTACTCCAGCCTTACCTAAAACCCGATCAGGAAAAATAATGCGTCGAATTTTAAGAAGCATTGCGATAGGAGATACTTCAAACTTGGGAGATACCTCTACATTAGCAGATCCTGATGTTATCAAATATCTCACAGAACAATAAATCAAACTCTAATAATGTGACTTATATCACATTATTATTAAAATATTGATAAACCTTATTATTTT
>CAYFHL010000071.1:0-6815 GCA_964342955.1 uncultured bacterium | reverse complement strand
AGGTCAAGAATTAAAATTAAAATTAATTAAAAAAAATATTAATTGGGAAGTCGCATCAGAAAAATCAATAGCAAGAGTATGTGAAAGTAAAAATAATCAGGGTTTGGTCGCCATTTCACCTTTACCTGAATTTAATAAAATAAATCCTTTCCCAAATCAAGCCATTTACTTGGATGGTATATCTGACCCAGGTAATATGGGGACAATTTTAAGATCAGCAATTTGGTTTGGCATAAAGACTATTCTTCTATCAAATGATTGTGTCGATCCATTTAATTCAAAGGTAATTAGAAGTGGTATGGGATCTCACTTTTATTTTAATCACATTATTACTAAATCTGCATCAGATGTTTTAATGAAATTTGATAAATCATACCGAATATTAGGTGCTGATATTAAAGGAGAACCAATGCATTTGAAAAATTTTGAAAAACATAAAAAATGGGTGTTAGTTTTAGGTAATGAATCTAAGGGATTAAGTGAAAAATTGCGTTTAAAATTAACAGATGAAATCTATATAGATGGTTTTCATCAAATAGATAGTTTGAATGTAGCTGTTGCTGGAAGCATTATACTGCATAAATTAGTTACAAGATGAAAAGAAGTTGTGATAGGATATATCTAGTAATTTTATTAGTTTTGTATGAATGATAGTCGCATTTTTTATCCAGAAAGGACATTATGTATAAATTAAGTTTATTTTTTATTTTAATATCAAATTTTGTTTTTACACAAAAAAGCCTAGATGTAGTTCCTTATAGTCTAGCTAATCAAATTAAAGTTGATTTTCCTCAAGTTGATTTTCCTCAAGTTGATTTAGAAAAGTTATTAATTGAAGATGAAGCTCGTGAAAATTGGAAACCATATAGATATGGGAAAATATTTGAAGTGGATTATAATTTTAATAATTCAGGATCATGGGAGCCAACTAAAGATGGTGGTAGACTTTGGAGATTATCGATTCGCTCTGAGGGAGCATATGCTATCAGTATTGAATTTGATAATTTTGTTCTAGAAGAAGGATCTCATCTATTTGTTTACGATAGAGATTATGAAATGATTTTGGGAGCTTATACAGAAATAAATAATCATACGACAAAAGAATTTGCGACACCTCTTTTAAAGGGAGATATAGCAGTTATAGAATTTTATGAACCTTCAAATTCAAATAATATTTCAACATTTAGAATTAATAAAGTAATCCATGATTATAGAGATATAATGAATTTTTATAATGAAGATAGAGATTGGGAATGTGGTGTTAATGTAATATGTGAAACAGAAGAAGTCTTTCAAGGGCCTATTGATGCGGTTGCATATTTAGATATGGGTGGTTGGATTTGTTCTGGTGCAATGGTTAACAACGTCAATTTTGATCTAACTCCATATTTTCTTACTGCATGGCATTGTACATTAGGTGAAAATCCTAGTACATTTAGATTTTATTTTAATAAAGAAGCATCATCATGTGAGAGTACTTGGGGAAGTGCAGGTCCATATGCTTATAGTTCTACGCAAATTGCAGATGCCGGATCTATGGATAGTGACTGGGCCTTATTGTTAATTACAGATGATATAGAGGATGATTGGGATGTATATTATGCTGGCTGGGATGTGGCAGGTAATGTTACTTCAATATCATCAAATATTCATCATCCTGGTGGTGATCCTAAAAAAATTAATTATGATGATGATAATGCAACTTCTCATAATAGTACAGTTAATTGGGGGGCTGGATATGGTACTGCACCTCCTCATACTTATTGGAAAGTTTTTTGGGATGAAGGTGGTACTGAAGGTGGTTCTTCTGGTTCACCTCTATACGATAATAACTTTAGAATAGTAGGGCCTCTTTCAGGAGGAAATAGTGATGATTGCGTTGGTGGTTATAGTTTATATGGCAAATTATCCAGAGGTTGGGAAGGTGATGAACCAAATTCTCGTTTAAAAGATTGGCTTGATCCGGATGATACAAATACCTTATATATTGATGGTACATATGATGGTTTCCAATATACCTTAGGTGATATAAATTATGATGAAGAGATTAATATTTTTGATGTAATTGAGCTAATTAATATCATTTTGACTGGCGAAGCATCACAAGAAAGTTTATTGCCTGCTGATTTAAATGAAGATGGTAATATAAATATTTACGATATAATTTCTATAGTGAATCTTATAATTTAACCTAGCAAAATAATTGAAGATATTTATTGCAATCAGTTTGTTTTTCATGATAGTTTGGGGAGAATCCAAAAATGATTCTTTTCTCTTTTGTTTAAAAAAAGAATACCAACCATTAAATATTAATAGTCAAAATCCATATCAAACAGGGATTGATGAGCTAGATCAATTTCTCAATTCCAGCCCAATTGCATATATAGAACCATGGTTGAAAAATACTTTGCCTAATGAAAAGAGTAATGATATTTATTTGAATCGTATATACCGAATAAAATTAAAAAAAAATAAGATCAATCAATTAGAAAATTTAAAAAACGCCTTGTCATCGTTTAGTTTTATTCATTCTTCAGAAAATGAATTTATTAGGAAGCCATTATTTACACCTGATGATCCACAATACAATCAACAATGGTTCCTTCCTCAAATTAATGCCGATGATGCATGGGAATTATGGGATATAGATAGTGAAGAATTTCCAGGGGGGGATCATGTTTTACTGGCATCAGTAGATACAGGAGTAGATTGGGACCATGTTGATTTAGCTGAAAACATTTGGAATAATCCTGGTGAAGATAGTAATGGTAATGGGGTAACTCTTTTGTTTGATGGAAATAATTGGGTCTATGATGAAGGTGATTTAAATGGTCAGGATGATGATGGTAATGGCTATGTTGATGATCTTATTGGGTGGGATTGTTCAGGATATTCAGGCCTTCAAGATAATATTCCAAGCCCTCCTAATGGGGTAAACAACGGTGGAACTTGGGCCCATGGAACTCATGTAGCTGGACTTTTATCTGCTTCTACAAATAATGATATAGGTATTGCATCTATTGGTTTTAATTGTAGCATTATGAGTGTTAAGGTTTCAACAGGAGAACAGGATTATCCTTATATAACTCATGGTTATGATGGTATTATATATGCTGCAAAAGCAGGATATTTCAATCAAAATATAACAATTATTAATAATAGTTGGGGCGGGATAGGTTATAGTCAATATGAACAGGCTGTAATTAATGTATGTCATGATGATTACAATGCTGTGATTGTTGCAGCGGCAGGAAACGGAGATGATGCTGGTCTTGGAACTGATGAATTTGCCCATTATCCTTCTAGTTATGAAAATGTTATTTCAGTATGCGCTATGGGAAGCAACGATCAATGGAATCATTGGGCAACATATCATTCTTCAGTTGATCTTGCATCGCCTGGTGAAGGTATAAGAAGTACAAGGCTGAATAATGGTTACACATCTTGGTCGGGTTCATCTATGGCAAGTCCTATAGCCGCTGGTACAATTGGATTATTAAGATCATTTAGGCCAGATTGGACAAATGTGATGCTTGAAGAAATGATTATGTCTACGGCTGATCCTGTGATCTATGAAATTAATAATGAAAACTATCTTCAAAATAAGCTTGGTAGAGGTCGAGTTGATGCATTAAAAGCACTAACAACAGAACTATTTCCAAACTTTGATATGGTCGGTTTTGATTTTTATTTACCAAATGATAATAATAATGAAATTAATCCAGGTGACTATATTGAGGCGATGGCTATTTTATATAATAATGAAAATTGGGGATATGCAAATGATTTAGTGCTCAATTTAAATTCAAATTCTGAATTAATAAATATTAATAATTCAAATATACAATTAGGCGATATTCCTCCAGATGGTACTGCTATAAATGATCAAGAAAAGTTTATAATAAATATAAGTAGCCAAATTCCAGAAGGAGAATATGAGCTTATCTTAGAGTTAAGATCTAATATAGATGGTTATATTGAATATTATGAAGAGTTTATAAGTCCATTAACTATTGTAGGAACGCCAATTTTGCTTGGTGATGTGAATCAAGACAGCATTATTGATATATTAGATGTAATTTCATCGACTAGCTTTATAATACATGATTTAATTGCAGAAAATATCGAAATTCAAGCGATAGATATGAATCAAGATTTTCAAAATGATATTATAGATGTTATTCTAATAATTGGATTGATTATAGATTAAATTATTGTAATATTAGATTAACCATTAATACGATATCAATTACATTTAATACACCATCTTGATTAATATCAGCTGAATTAAACTCTTCATCATTTGCCTGTTCGTTATTTAATACAAAATTAACTAAAAATATCACATCAAGCACATTGGTTGTACAATCATTATTAATATCATTATTAGGGCAATCATTAGAATAAATTGGTGGGAATACAATAAAATCTAGCCAAACAGCATCTTGCCCACTTGTTACAGCATAATCCTTAACAAATTTCCATGAAAAAGTATGTGTCCCAGCATTAACAGGGAATGTTTCTAATGACCAATCTATTTCACCAGCCCATTTTTCAATTTCTTCATCATTTATTAAGAAAGCAAGGTAATCATAATAATTACCTGTACTGCTACCTACAGATTCGCAAGAAGTTTTTTTATAAAATGAAATATTACCATCCTCTATTATATCTAGAGTTATTGAAATCATAGATTCTTCATCATGATCAATTTCACCAGATCTAGAACTAAAGTTACCTTCAAAGAATTCATTATTATCTATTTGCCAAATCACATTTCCATCCAGAGTCCAATCTAAGTTGCTAAATGCGCCTGATTCAAAATTTTCTATTTCAGCTTGATCTAACCAAGGATCAGGTTCTAGTTGTATATTTAATTGAAAATATCCTTCATTTGGTATAGTAACTAATAAATTTTGAGATAAGTATCCAAAAGATTGAAAGGTAATGTTATATTGCCCAGGTTTTAGCAAACGATAATAATCGCCATGTTCAGGATCATTGTTAATAGTATGGCTATTACCTTCAACTATTATTGTTGCATTTAATGGTAGATTATCTTGATTTGTAATAATTCCTCTTAATCCAGTATGTACAGCTTCGATATAAGCAATCATTGGTTCTCTATGATCATCCCATAAGCCAGGTAATTGACTAGCATTAGGCCATTTAACATTATTTTGTTCAAGAGTAATTTCAAAATTTTCTTCCCAAACATAGTTCCAATCTTGCATTCCACCAAATACAGCATACCACTCAGCACCATTCGTAATCCCATTAGAAAAACCACCGGATTCCATATTAGGGTGAGCATTAGCATATGTTAAAGCTAAGTCAATGAAAAGATCATCATCAGCACATGGTGAATAAACTCCAGAATTTGGTCCGTCAAAAGGATAGTTAGCCACCAATGCACCAGTATGCATATTTGCAGATAACACAAAATTGTGGTTCCAACTCCATTCCATTACGGCCTGCGTCTCAGGTTCTCTGTTTGATAAAGTATTATTGGGATCATTAAACTGATCTGGAAAATCTCTATTTAAATCTACCCCATTTGAATTATATCTTGATCCATTTTCAAAACCATCGGGATTCATAGTTGGCATGATAAAAATAGATGTATTATTTATAAGGTCTGTTGCTCTTTGATTAGAATTATATCCCTCTACTAACCATTCAATAAGATATAATGAGAGTTCACGACCGACAGTTTCATCTCCATGCATGTTTGCAATATATTTAAATTCAGGTTCAATTTCATTAACACCCGGATTTTCACTAATTTCCATTACCCATAATTCTCTACCTTCAACAGATTGTCCAATGGTAGCTAGTTGAGTAATATCAGGATAATTACTTGCAATATTTTGAAGGAAGGAGGTTAATTCATTGTAATTATGATAGTCATCCATGGGGTTATTTGAATTTCTAGTTTCATTTTTTAATTGTTGAAAATAAATATGCGCTTCATTTGGTATTTCTTTAATGCCAAAATTCATATTGTTGATTATATTAAATTCGCTTTGTGAAACAAATGCATGAACTTTATTTGCAGTACGATAATGATCTAAATCAATACCTATTTGTACTAATTCATCTAATTGAGAAATATTTTCAAAAGTTATTTCAACGGTTATTTTATTAGCGCTTAGAAGGCTTAAGTATATAAATAATAATATTTTAGTAATATTTTTCATATGATGTAGTAAAAAAATAGAGAATAATTAATAATTAATGCTATTGATTTAATGTAAAAGTATGTATCAAATTGAGAAAATTATTATTAGATTATTATTCCATCAATTCATTAACAGCTAAATTTGCTAATTCATCAGCTCTTTCATTTTCAGGATGTCCAGTATGCCCTCTTACCCAAACCCAATTAATTTGATGTTTTTGTACTTCTGAATCTAATTGTAGCCAAAACTCTTTATTTTTCACCATTTTTTTATTTTTTGTCTTCCAATTCTGTTTTTTCCAATTATGAATCCATTCAGTGATACCATTTTTCACATAAGTTGAATCTGTAGTTAAGACTATTTTACATTTTCTATTTAAACTTTTGAGTGCCTCAATAACAGCAGTAAGTTCCATTATATTATTAGTTGTATCAATGCACGCACCATTAAGTTCTTTAGAATGTGTTCCCCATTTTAGTATTGCGCCCCAACCGCCAGGCCCAGGGTTACCTTTGCAGGCACCGTCAGTATATATATAAACAACATTCAAATCATTCTTTTTGGATAGGCTCATAATAAAAAATATAAATAAAAAAGAAGAAGACATCCAAATTTAAGTGGATGCCTTCTTAA
>CAYFHL010000070.1:0-6835 GCA_964342955.1 uncultured bacterium | reverse complement strand
TGCATGTATTTTCATATTCGGATCGCAAGGATACTAAATCAGAAAAAATTATTCCTAAAGTCCCTATTGATAAATTAAAAGAAAGAAGTGAAACACTAAGGAACCTATCTCAAAATTTGATGAATAAATACCATAAGAAAAATAATGGGTATATTAGGGATGTTTTATTTGAAGATTATTCTGAAGGCAGGCTTACTGGTCTAACAGATAATTATATAAGGACTTCTATAAGAGGGAATAAGAACATGGTAAATCAAATTGTTCCTATAAAATTAAAATTAAATCGACTAAATAGTTTTATCATGAATGGTTCATCAGTGATATAATGCGAAATTATTTTATTGGCATAGCAGGCAATATTGGTGTTGGAAAAACAACGTTCACAAGAAAAATATCGAATCATTTTGGATGGGAAGAAATATACGAATCAGTATTAGATAACCCATATTTAGATGATTTTTATAAAGATATGTCACGATGGAGTTTTAATTTACAGGTATATTTTTTACAACATAGAATCTCAGCTCATATAGAATTAATGAAAAATAATAAAAATGTAGTACAAGATAGAACTATTTATGAGGATTTAGAAATTTTTGCCAAAAATTTGTATAAAATGAATTATATGACAAAAAAAGATTGGATGACATTTAATAGTTTGTTTGTTCAAATTGAAAATTTTTTAAGGAAACCAGATCTAATAATTTACTTGAGGGGTTCAACAGATACATTGTTATCAAGAATAAAAAAAAGAAATAGAGATTTTGAAAAAGACATCAATCCTGAATACTTATATAGTTTGAATACCTTGTATGAGAAGTGGATTAAAAATAATAAGTTTAAAACTTTAACAATTGAGACAGACAGGTTTAATATTTTTAAAGATCACAACAAGCTAAAAAATATATTTAATGAAATTGAAAAGAAACTTTCTATATGAAAAATATATCTGTTTTTGTTTCAGGAGGTGGCTCAAATTTAAAAGCAATATATAAAAGCATTGAATCTGGTGAGATTAATGGTAAAATTGTATTGGTTGTTAGTAATAAAAAATGTGCGGGTAGTCAATTTGCGAATAAAAAAAAAATAAGCACATATGTAATTAATCAACCTAATATTGGGAAAAAAATGATCGAGCTTCTAGATAAACATAATATTGACTTAATTTGTCTCGCTGGGTATTTAAAGCTAATTCCAAGTTTAGTGATAAAAAAGTATAGAAATAGAATAATTAATATACATCCAGCACTATTACCAAAATTTGGTGGAAAAGGTTTTTACGGTATGCGTATTCATGAATCTGTAATAAAAGCAAATGAAAAAGAATCGGGGGTAAGTATACATTTTGTAAATGAGGAATATGACAAAGGGCTAATTATTGCACAGAAGGTAATTAAAATAATAAAAAATGAATCTGCAAAAAATTTAGCAAGTCGTATATTAAAGGAAGAACATAAATTATACCCAAAAATAATAAAATATTTTTGTGAAGATGAGGAAGGATTAAAAAAGATGATTCCACTAAATTTAGGTAACGATGAAAATTAAAAGAGCATTAATAAGCGTTTGGAATAAAGAAGGTGTCATTGAATTAGCAACTTTTTTAAAAAGTGAAAATATCGAAATAATTTCTACTGGAGGAACTAGGAATATTTTAGTAGAGGCAGGGTTAGAAGTTAAAGCTTTAGAGAAATTAACAAAATCTCCAGCAGTTATGAATGGTCGTGTTAAAACGCTTCACCCACGTGTGTTTGGTGGGATTCTCGCTGATAGAAATAATAAAGAGCATTTAAAAGATTTAGATATTCTTAAGGGGCTAGAAATAGATTTAGTCGTGGTAAATTTTTATCCATTTATCCAAGAAGTGATAAAAAATAATCAGAATGATTTAAAAGATGCCATAGAATATATTGATATTGGTGGACCATCTATGATAAGAGCTGCAGCAAAAAATTATAATTGTGTAGTGCCATTAATTATGCCAGAATTGTATAATGACTTTATGAAAATATATCAAGAAAATGATGGAACTATTCCAGTTCAATTTAAGAAAATATTGGCTTCAAAAGTTTTTAGCATTACTGCAAAATATGATGCCGCAATTTCTAGTTATCTGTGTGATAAAAATGACTTTTCTGAAAACAAAATTATAAGCATAAAAAAACATAATGATTTAAGATATGGTGAAAATCCACATCAAAGGTCAGCATTTTATTTAGATGATGATAAAGTTTATCCAATTATACAGCATCAAGGCAAACAACTTTCTTATAATAATTATTTAGATTTAGAGTCAGCATATTCAATAGTATTAGAGTTTAATGAGCCCGCTTGTGCAATCATAAAACATTCTAATCCATGTGGATTTGGTTTATCAGATAATTTAGTAGAAGCATATAAAAGAGCAGTTTCAACAGACCCTGTAAGTTATTTTGGAGGTATCGTTGCACTAAATCATGAGGTTGATCAAGATATAGCAGAAGAACTGATTAAACCATTTTTAGAATGTATTATTGCTCCTTCATTTTCAATTTCAGCATTAAATATTTTAAAAAATAAAAAAAATCTTCGATTAATCAGTCCGAATCAAAACTATGAAATACAGAGTTACTCGTTAAAGTCAGTTCTAGGCGGTTTTTTATACCAAGACATTGATAAGACAAGTAATGCAGAAGAATCTTGGGAAGTTGTTACTAATCGAAGACCCTCATCAAAAGAATTAAATAGTATGCGAATAGGTTGGAAATTAGTTCGCTTTGTTAAGTCAAATGCTATAGTGTTTTCTAACCAAACTCAATTGTTAGGAATTGGTGCTGGACAAATGTCAAGAGTAGATTCAGTAAAAATTGCAATACAAAAAATATTAGAAAATGGTTTAAATTTAAATGATGGGATTATGGCATCAGATGCTTTCTTTCCTTTTTCAGATAGTTTAGAATTAGCTGCCAAGATAGGAATTAAAGGTATTATTCATCCTGGTGGATCCATTAATGATAAAGAAATTATTAAAAAAGCAAATAGTTTAGATTTAGCTATGATTCATACAAGTAAAAGACATTTTTTACATTAAAATATTTATATATGTTTAAGTTTTCTAGTTTAACAAATATTGTTTCAGGTGATGTCGCTATAGATTTAGGTACTGCAAATACTTTAATCTGGATTAAAGGTCAAGGAGTTGTATTAAATGAGCCATCTATTGTTGCTCGTAATGTGGTTTCTGGAGAGATTATTGCCGTTGGAAAAGAAGCAAATGAAATGGTTGGAAGAACACACAGTGGAATAGAAACATTAAGGCCATTAAAAGATGGTGTAATTGCTGATTACAAAATGACAGATGCAATGATTCAAGGGTTTATTAGAAAAATTAAATTAAGTAGAATTGCAAGACCAAGAATTGTTATTTGTATACCCTCTGGCGTAACTGATGTAGAGCAAAGATCAGTTAAGGAATCAGCCGAACATGCAAATGCGAGCGATGTATTTTTAATTGAAGAGCCTATGGCTGCTGCTATTGGAATAGGAATTGACGTTGGAAAGCCTGTTGGTAATATGATTGTTGATATTGGTGGAGGAACAACTGAAATTGCAGTTATATCTCTTAATGGCATTGGTACTATTGAAACTATTAGAATAGCGGGAGATGAACAGACTAAAGCTATTATTGATTGGTTTAAAGATCAGCATAAATTAGGTATTGGTGAAAGAACCTCTGAACATATTAAGTGTTCAGTAGGTTCAGCTGTTAGATCACAAGGTAAAAAGATTGCGGTAAAAGGTCAAGATAATATAACAGGTATTCCTAAAACTATAGAGATTAGTACAGATGAAATTCGTCAAGCTTTAGCTGAAACTGTCTTTCAAATTACAACTGCAATAAAAAATGCTTTAGATAAAACTCCCCCTGAGCATGCATCTGATATTATAGATTTTGGAATTATTTTAACAGGAGGAGGTGCTTTGCTTAAAGATTTAGATATGCATATTAGAAGTAAAACAAATTTACCAGTACATGTTGCTGAAGACCCGCTCCTTACTGTTGTCAAGGGCACTGGCATGGTATTAGAAAATTTAAAAAAATACCGTGGGGTTTTAATTCAGCCTTAATGAATTTATATAAATATTTTTCTTTAAATAAGGATCATTTCATATTTATAATTCTAATAGTTTTATCATCATATCTATTGTTTTCAAACAAATCTCCAAAAGTTATAGAGTTAAAATATCAAATTTCAAACATATCATCTAAAATATTGTATCCTAAAGTATGGTATAAAAATATTTTAGAAATTAGGGAAAAAAATTATGATTTATTAAATGAAGTGACGCGATTATCCTTGTTAAATGCCCAATTAGATAATTTTAGAATAGAAAACGAAAAGTTAAAAGAAATGTTAAACTTTTCAGCATCTAATCCACTAAGTTTAATATCAGCTAATGTTACAAATTACAGTTTTGGAGTATCTGCCAAATCTATTACGATTGATATTGGCTCAAATAGAAATTTAATAAAAGATTTGCCAATACTTAATCAGAATGGATTGCTAGGAAAGACTATATTAGTTGGTAATGAAGCTTCTTTAGTTCAATTAATAAATGACAAAAACTTTAGAGTTTCAGTTAGATTAGGTTCCAAGGGAGATTTAGGTATTTTTGTGCCAACCCATGGTAAATACGGTATTATTGAAGGAGTACCCAAGAGTACTCCAATAATAATAGATGACATAGTATATACATCTGGTATCTCAGAAATATATCCTGCTAATATACCCGTTGCAAAAGTGATCTCTTTTCAAATAAAGAACAATAGACCTTTTAAAAATATAGTAGTAGAATTATTGGCAGATTTACAAGCCCTAGATTATGTATTTGTAGTACAATGAGAATCCAAAATATTTTTCTTATACTTATTCTAATAATACTGGGTAGTTGTATTCAATTTTACTTGCCAAGTATAACTATTGGTAAAATATTAGTTATACCAGATATAATTTTAGTATTTATTACATATATTTCTATTAGATATGATAGAGCTGTTACAATGATTTTTGCTTTTGTATGCGGTTTTTTTCAAGATTTCATTACCCAAATAGAGCTAATTGGATTGCTCTCATTTACAAAAACAATTACTGGTTTTTTATTAGGGAATATTAAATATTATAAATTTTTATGGAGAAAAAAAATCAAATTAATATTCATATTTTGTGTTTATTTGCTTCATTTTAGTATATTTTATTATGTTTATTTTAATTTAGTTGATGTATCATTTAAAACCTTCTTTCAAATTATATTGTTTCAGTCATCTATTAGTTTTATAGTTTTATTCATTATTGATAGATTTGTTTTTGATAATAAATTGATAACATGATAAATGTAAAGTCAAGAACCTTTAAAAGCAATATATTGATTTTGATTGTTTTGATATCATTTCTAATTATATTTATTAGATTTTATTTTTTACAAATAAACCAAAACAGAAAACATAATCTTAAAGCTGGCAGTAATAGCATAAGAAAAATTAGTCTATATGCACCTAGGGGCATAATTTTTGATAGAAATAATGAGTCAATAGTTGATAATAAACCAATATATGATTTATCCATAATCCCATTTGATGCTACAGATGAATTTGATTACAAAGGTTTATCTAGAATAATAAATTTTGATAGTACTAAATTGAAAAATCAAATTCTAAGATTAAAGGAATCATTTTATAGATTTAAACCTAAAGTTGTTAAAAGACATGTAGATTTTGAGATAAGATCTATAATTGAAGAAAGCAAACTAAGATATCCAGGTTTAATATTCTCTGAATTTCCAGCGAGAACTTATCCATCTAATGCAAGGATGACGCACGTTTTAGGTTATTTAAGAATTGTAAATGATGAAATTCTTAAAGAATCAATTAGTACTAATTATCAAATAGGAGATGTTTTTGGCTATAGTGGTATTGAAAAAATGTATGAATCTTCATTAAGAGGTATAGATGGCATAGAATACCATTTAGTAGATATTTATGGTATAGATCATGGGATTTATTCTGATTTTGATTTAAAACAACCTATATCGGGATCACCTATATATTTAACTGTTGATAATGAGTTACAAGAGGTAATTGAAAACGAGCTTGCTGACAAAGTTGGTGCTGTTATATGTATGAATCCAAATACTGGAGAAGTATTGGCATATGCTTCATCTCCAGATTATAATTTAAATTCTTTTACTGGACCAGTACCTATAGATTTATGGCAAGAATGGAAAAAAGATAGACGAAGACCATTGCTAAATAGAGGAATCCAAGGTTTATATCCACCAGGTTCAACTTTTAAAATCATAGCATCTGCAATAGGAATTGAGGGGAATTATGCGCATCCAGATTGGGAAGTGAATTGTAGTGGAGCATATGTATTTGGTGATAGAACTTTTCATTGTTGGAATGAACTGGGGCACGGGAAAGTTAATCTAAATTCCGCAATGAAATATTCGTGCAATATTTATTTTTATCATTTAATTCAAAAGGTTCCATTTAATAAATGGTATGAAATGTGCAGGAAATTTGGGTTTGGGACACCTACTGGTATTGATTTATTTAATGAGAAATCAGGTTCTGTACCTAATAAATTATATATGGATAATAAATATACCTCGCAAGGGTGGGCAATGGGTAATCTATTGAATTTTGTAATTGGGCAAGGTGATATTTTGGTTACACCAATTCAAATTTTACATATGGTTAATCTTGTCTCTACAAAGGGCAATACGTTTTCTCCACATTTAAATAAAAATATTAAAAAGAAAGAAGTTAAGGTATCATTAAAAAAAGAAACTTGGGAAA
>CAYFHL010000069.1:0-6903 GCA_964342955.1 uncultured bacterium | reverse complement strand
TTATTAAATGCTAACAGTTCACGATCTTCAGTAAGTTGACCATAATTCATATGTAAGAATGCTAATTCCAAATTATTCTTATCTGCTATAGATGCTGTTACACAACTATCTAAACCACCTGATAATAGAATAATAGCTTTTTCTTTATTATACATAGTATTATTTTTAAACTCCTCTAGTGTTGGGATCCCATATATGTTTATGTAATTGAGTTTGTAATCTAACATCTAAATTTGTTTCTAATATCCAGTTTGCTAGTGTCTGGAGTTTAATTTTATTAAAAACTGGTGATAAAATCACAGAAGTCTTAGTGGTTAGATTTAATTTATTGATTTTATTTTGAGCCCATTTAAAATCTTGATGACTACCAATTACAAATTTGATTTCATCATTATTGTTTAAGTCATCAATTATTGACCACAAATTGTGATCTTTCATACCACTTGAAGGACATTTGAAATCAACTATTTTTATAATATTATATGGGACATCGTTTAATGGAATTGAACCACTTGTTTCTAGCAGTACTTTGTAATTATTATTCAATAATATTTTTAATAATTCAATAGTGCCTTTTTGAGCCAAAGGTTCACCTCCGGTAACTTCAACTAAACTACAATTCCATTTTTTTATTTTTTTTAAAATCGAATCAATGGTCATTTTTTGTCCATCATAAAAGGCATATTCAGTATCGCAGTAGGTACAACGAAGATTGCAGCCAGTTAAACGAATAAATACACAAGGTTTCCCTGAATATGTAGACTCACCTTGAATGCTATAAAATATTTCATTTACTTTTAACTTCATAAGTAAATTTATAATAATATAATCATTTCAAGCATCTAAATAAAAAAAATTGTATATGCTTTTGTGTGAATTATGAAAATACCTAATTTATCAATAAAGAAATAATAATAATTTTCAATTTTCAAGGATTAAAATGAAACAATTCCCTAAGCTATTTATTCCAGGCCCAACCTTTGTTCCTGATGAGGTGCTATCCAAAATGTCTAACCCTCAGATTGGTCACAGAACAGAAGAAATGTCAAATTTAATTTCAAGCATCGTTTCTGGAATTCAAAAACTATTATATACTAAAAATCATATATATTTAACTTCTCATCCTGCAACAGGGCTTTGGGAATTAGGTGCTAAGAATTCAACTAATAAGAAAATTTTACACATAGTTAATGGAGCCTTTAGCTCAAAATGGGCTTTATCTTCAAAGCTATTAGGAGTTGAATATGAAATATTAGAATATGATTGGGGAGATAGTTTGGATATTGATGAAGTGGATAATATTCTTTCTAAAGGGAATATAGATGTAATTGCAATGGTGCATAATGAAACATCAACAGGAGCTTTAACCAATCTAAATCCAATATCTGATTTATTAAGTAGAAAATATCCTGATATTATTTGGTTAGTTGATGCTGTCAGTTCCATGGCAGGTGTAAAAATTGAAGTTGATAGATTAGGTATTGATTTTGTTTTTTCATCAACCCAGAAAGCCTGGGGCTTACCAGCGGGATTTTCGGTTTGTTCAATTTCTAAAAAAATGATCGAGAAATCTAAAATAATAAAAAATAAGGGTTATTTTTTAAATGTAGAAATATATGAAAAATATTATAGTAAAATGCAGACACCATTTACTCCCTCTATTCCTCATATGTATGGTTTGAAGTATATCCTTGATTTAATTCATAGCGAAGGCTTGGAAGCAAGATGGAATAATCATATTGAAATGGCTAATTATGTAAGAAATTGGGCTTATTCACATAGTCAAGAATTATTTCCTAGACCTCACTGTTTATCAGAAACAATCACTTGTATCAAGAATGTTCAAAAATGGGACATAGAAAGAATAAACAGAGAACTCTTAGAGCTTGGTTATCGCATGGATCGAGGATATGGCAAATTAAGGGGGGAGGCTTTTAGGATTTCTCACATGGGCAATATCACACTAAATGATATTAAAGAATACTTGTCTAACTTTGACGAGGTAATCAATGCATAAGATCCTAGTTTCTGATCCTTTATCTGAAAAGGGACTTAAAATCTTAAAAAATGCAGGTTTTAAGGTTATATACAAACCAAATTCAATTGAACAAGAATTAGAATCAATTATTGGAGATATTGATGCTTGGATTATTAGAAGTGGTACAAATGTTACTAAAAAATTATTAAAAAAAACCAATGTTTTGAAAGTTATAGGTAGAGCTGGGGTTGGCGTAGATAATATAGATATTGTTGAAGCAACCAATTTGGGTATAATAGTAATGAATCTACCAGATGGAAATACAATTTCTGCTGCTGAATTAACAATGGCTATGATTATGGCAATATCTAGGAATGTACACTTTGCACATATGGATTTAATATTAGGGAATTGGAATAGAAGTAGTTTTATTGGTAGTGAAATAAATAATAAGGTGCTTGGAGTAGTAGGCTTAGGGAGAATTGGTAGGGAAGTAATTAAAAGAGCTCAATCATTTAATATGAAAATAATTGGCTATGATCCATATGTTAATACAGAAATTGTGAACTCATTGTCAATTAGCATTGTTGATTTAGATACACTAATTAAAAAATCAGATATTATAACTCTACATATTCCATTAACAAACTCAACTAAAAATTTATTTAATAGTAAAATATTTGCCAAAATGAAACCATCAAGTCGTATCATTAATGTTGCAAGAGGTGGCGTAATCAATGAAAATGATTTAGCAGATGCGCTAAATAATGGCATTATATCTGGTGCTGCAGTAGATGTATTTGAAAATGAACCTATAGGAAAAAATCATCCTCTAATAAATGCAAATAATGTTTTATTAACTCCACACTTAGGTGCATCAACTGTTGAAGCTAAGGAAGGGGTTTCAATTGGGCTTTGCAATCAAATTGTAGATTTTCTTCAAAAAGATATATTAATAAATCCAATTAATATGCCCATATCAGATATATCAGAATTAAATAAAATAGCTCCTTATTTAAAATTAGCTCAAATCATTGGAGATATTCTAGAGCAAATTATTATAACGCCTGTTGAATCTGTATGCATTGAATGTTTTGGTTTAGTAAATAATTCAAATACAATTATGCTACGATTTATAATGAGTTTATTAAAAAATATTACAGATATAAGAATCAATTATGTTAATGCAAGTATAATAGCAGAAGATAGAGGGATTACTTTGAAGCATATGTACAATTCAGAATCTAATTCATTTACGAATCTGATTAGAGCTACTGTAGTTACTGACAATGGTAGACATGAGATATCTGGAAGTCTTTTTAGTACTGAACATATGAGGTTGGTAAATTATAATGGATATGATATTGATGTTTCTCCTAAAGGTAACATGTTATTTGTAAAAAATAAGGATATCCCAGGGGTTGTGGGTAAAATTGGTAAAGTCCTTGGAGATAAAGGAGTAAATATAGCTGAATATATTCTGAGTAGAAAATCTAAAGACAAAAAAGCTTTTTCAATTATAAAAATTGATGAAAAAGTTGATACTAAATTAATAAAAAAATTAAAAAATATAGATGAGGTATTGGATTTAAATCCGGTTAATATATAATTAGATTAATAATAAGGATAAATATATGGATAGTATCTTTGAAGGAGTATTCAAAAAATACACAAACATTAAATCAATGGTTTTAAAAGATGGAAAAAATTATTTTAATATATTTTTAAATAAAGGTGAAAGCCTAACTCAAAAAGGTAAGATCCAGATTGAGATTGAGAAATTAAAATGGGAATTAAAAGATAAATATTTAGATTTAGGCAAACATATTGCAACTCAAAATTTAGAAAAAAAAATGAGTGACTTTACATATGATGATCATTTCATATCAAAAATGGATGAAATTTACAAGCTAAATCTTTTTATCAAAGAAAGATATAGCTTAAAAAATGAAATATAAAGTCTTGAGTTTACATTTCATTTTTAATTAAAAAATAAATTGACTAAATTTATATATTCTATTTGGTAATAATTTGTTCAAAAACGGATATAAAATTATATTTATAAAAGAAGGAAAGTTTAGCCTAAAACAGGTTAATATATCCCCAACTCAGATAATATTTTTTATTTCATTAATTGTACTAATAACCTCATCATTTTTTATTATATTTTCAGACAGTTTTGTTAATTGGGCGGGATCTAGAGAGATTAATATTCATAGAGAAAACAATAAAATACTTGTACAGAAAGTTGAAGATAGTCAAAAGAGGATCAATCATTTATTAAATCAATTAGAAGTTATAAAAAAACACGATGATAAATTGCGTGAATTAGTTAAATTGCCTCAAATACATCAAGATATATGGAAAATGGGCGTTGGAGGCAGCCAGAAAAACAATCCTGAATTAGACCTTAATTATCTTTTACCATCTGATAAAATAAACATCAACGAATTGGAAGAGGAACTAGATTATTTAAATCGTTTAGTGAATTTGGAACAAATCAGTTATGAAGAAATATATGAAACAGCAGATTTAAATTTAGATAAAATACTATCATATCCAGCAATTTATCCTATAGATAAAGGGCACGAAAGGTTTTCTTCAAAATATGGCTATAGAAAGGATCCTTTTTCAAAAAAACATAAATTCCACGAAGGTAATGATTTTTCTGCAAAGATAGGAACATCTGTTCATTCAACAGCAAATGGAAGAGTTGTTTCTTCTAAATATTTTGGTTCATTTGGCAATCATATCGTAATACAGCACGCAAATGGTTATAAAACATCTTATGGACATCTCTCAAGGCGACATGTAAAAAAAGGTGAAAAGGTCTATAGAGGACAAAAAATAGGTGAGGTAGGTAATACAGGAAGATCAACAGCTCCTCACTTGCACTATGAAGTTCTGAAAAATAATAAGAATATAGATCCTTCAAATTTTTATTTTGATTCTCCAATAAATTAATTTAAACTGGAATTTAGCTTTATTTCCTATTTGAAAAATAAACTAAAATGATAAATAATTTAAAATACCATATCGAGACTTATGGTTGCCAAATGAATGTCTATGATTCTGAATTAATATCAGGACTCTTGATTAAAGAAGGAGGTGTTCCTACTAAAGATATTGAAGCAGCAGATGTTGTTTTTTTAAACACATGTTCTATTAGAGAAAAAGCAGAAGAAACAGTTTTTAATAGATTAAATTATCTTAAGTCTTTAAAGAAGAAGAATCCTAAAATGTTATTGGGATTAATTGGTTGTATGGCTCAAAATTTAAAAAATGATTTATTAGAGTCGAATCCTTATGTAGATATAATCTTAGGCCCAGACTCATATAGAAGGATCCCTGATATTATTAGAGCTAGGGAATCATCCAGTACTCATAATGTTGATACAAAACTATCTAAGTATGAAGTTTATGAGGATATATTTCCATCAAGAAATTCAGGTGTTAATGCTTGGATATCAATATCAAGAGGATGTGATAAATTCTGCACATTTTGTATTGTTCCTTTTACTAGAGGTAGAGAAAGAAGTAAATCTATGGATAGTATTATTAATGAGGCAAAAAATGCTGTTAAATGTGGATTCGTAGAAATAACATTACTTGGACAAAACGTTAATTCTTATAGAACTTCTAAAGGTACTTTTTCTGATTTGTTGGCTCAAGTTGCAAATATTAAAGGTTTAAAAAGAATTAGATATACTTCACCCCACCCGAAAGATATGGATGATGAATTATTAAAAGTAATGGTGAAATTTGATAATATATGCAATTCTATTCATTTACCTCTGCAGTCAGGGTCAGATAGAATACTTAAAAGAATGAATCGTACATATAATAGTTCTGACTTTTTGGCTCTTGTTCATAAAATAAGACGATATATTCCCAGTTGCTCTATATCAACAGATATAATAGTAGGGTTCCCAGGCGAATCTAATGATGATTTTCTCCAAACCTTAAAAATTGTTAAAGAGGTGCAATTTGATAATGCATTTATGTTTAAATATTCGCCAAGACCTGGGACTAAGGCTGTTGAGTATACTGATCAAATATCTGAAGAATTAAAACAAAATAGATTAGAGAAGCTAATAAGTCTACAAAAAGAAAATTCACTCAGATCTAATACTCATAAAATTGGAAAAATTTTTGATGTTTTAATTGAAAAGGAAAGTAAAAAATCATCTAATCAGTGGTCAGGTAGGACTGAGGGTAATACTTGGGTTGTATTTGATAAGGGTAGTGAATCAATCGGAGATATTGTAAAAATATTTATTCATGATGCTAAGGGTGTTACATTATTTGGTCGTCATATTCAAAACAAAGAGGTTGTTGCATGAAATTATTTAAGTATCTATTTTTTATACTAATCCTTATGGGTAGTTTAATATTTTTAGTACAACTAAATGAGTTAAACCAAACAGAAAATCAACCATTAACAATAAAGATTCCTTATTTAATTGATCTGGAGAATTTCAAAGAAGGCTTTAATGTTTGGTTAGTCTTAGTGCTAACCTTAACAGTTGGTGTTCTAATTGGATTCATTATTGCGTTATTCCAAATAATTTCCTACAAAGCAGAGGCTTTATCACTTAAATCAAAATTAAAAAGAATACAAGCTGAGTTAAATAATTTGAGGAACCAAAATATTGATGATGATATAATTTTAGAAGATAGTATTGAAAATAGTGATTTATGAATCAATACTTTTATATATTAATTGTCACTATTTTATTCTCTTTGCCAATTTTATTTTGGTATTTTTATTATAAACCTAATAAAAAAACTAAAGTTAAGGATTTGTATAGTGAAGGATTAGACTTATTGATTGCTGGACACAGAAAATCTGCATATCAGAACTTTAAGAATATTATCCAGAATGATACAGAAAATATTAAAGCATATTTAAAGATGGGGCAAGT
>CAYFHL010000068.1:0-6927 GCA_964342955.1 uncultured bacterium | reverse complement strand
TATACATTTACAGTCCTTTTTGAAAATGTTCAAGGCTTAAATGTTGGTGATCAAGTCAATATGTTAGGTAAAAGAATTGGAAAGGTTTCTGGAACTAGAATAATTGGCCAAGAAATTGCTGTAGAATTATCGATTGATAATAATTTTGCATTTAGTATTCCAATTGATTCTCAAATTGAAGTAAAAAGTGAAGGTTTAATTGGATCTAAATATGTTGCAATTAATCCTGGAATTAGTACCAAAGAATATATTATTCCAGGTGAAACAGTTCAAGGGATTCGTGAGTATGATTTTACTGAGATAACTCCTGATATAGTACCTATGACTAGAGATTTATCAGCCTTTGCAAGAAGATTGAAAGCAACTCTTGGCGAAGAACAAAAAGATCAAATAAGAAATGTTATATACAATATTGAATCATTTACAGCTAATCTAGATACATTCTCCAATTCAATTCATGAGGTGCTATCTAGTGATGATAAGGAAAATATTCGTTCATTTTTATTAAATATGAAGATGACATCAGATGAATTAAAGACAGGTATTAGTAAAGATATCAAGATGCTAAATAGTATAGTATCTGATTTAAATAAATTAACGTCTAAATCTGATGATATGGTGGATATCGTTAACAAATTAAATATTAGTACAAGTAAGTTAGATAATATTTTAACCAAGGTTGAGAGTGGTAATGGTACTATTTCTCAATTAATTAATACAGATACTATACATGATAATGTTAATGGTTTAGTTTCTGATATGAGATCATTAATAGCAGATTTTAAAGAAAATCCAACTCGCTATGCTAAAGCTTATTGGAAAGGTAAAAAATAATTAATACTACTTTAATTAAGCTACTAATCTGTCCTAAATGTCAATCTTCTTTGAATTATCAATTAGAAAATATTTTTTGTAAGACTTGTAGTAAAGAATATTCTATTTATAACGGTATTATATCTCTATTATTTGAATTCATGGAACAAAAAACAAAATAATGTGTTGTATTAATAATGACTTAATTTGTTTTCCTATAAGGAAGTAAGTTAAATTAACTAGAAGAAAATTGAGGTAATTATATAAACTTTTGTTATTAGGATCTGCATAGATCAAATTTATAGTAAAGAAAACATATGATCATGAATGCAATTCTATGTAAAAAGTTGTAGTTAATACCGAGTGTTTACATAGGATGCTCGGTTTTTTTTTAGGGGAAAAAATGAAGAAATATTTTATTATATCAATTTTTGTTTTAGTTAATGCTAATCAATTATTTGCTGTAGGTGAAGCAGGAGCAATCTTCTTGCTTATTGCACCAGGCGCAGGTCCTGCTGGTACCGGTGAAGCACAAGTAGCAAAAGCAGATGATGCCTATGCTAGTTATTATAATCCTGCTGGTATGGGCTTCTTAGAAAATAGAGAAGTAGCTGGAATGCATGTTAATTGGTTGCCAAATTTAGCTGATGACTTATATTATGAGTATTTAGGTTATCATCAGTATTTAAAAGGTATTGGTACTATTGGTGCTCACATTATATTTTTAAATTTAGGTGAACAACTTGCAACTGATGATCAAGGAAATGAATTATATACATTTCAAAGCGATATGTGGGCTCTAACTACTAGTTTTGGTACTACTCTATCAACAAATTCATCCATAGGCTTAAGTTTTAAAATTTTACAACAAAATCTTGCTCCCTCTGGGGCAGGGTCTGAAGATTCAAAAGGTTCTTCAACTGATTTTGCATTTGATTTAGGGTATTTGTTAAAGATGAAAAAACTTAATTTTGGGACAGCAATTACTAATATAGGTCCCAAAATATGGTTTAAAGATCAAGAACAAGCTGATCCCGCACCAACAAACATGAGGCTGGGCTTATTTTCAACATTATATAATGATGGGTATAATAAAATAAACTTTTTATTTGATGCTAATAAAATGATGGTAACAAGATATCCATCAATGGATTGGAATGGAGATGGAATTATATCAGGAGATCGTGAGTTGATGCATGATGATCCGTGGTATTTAGCTATTATAACTGCATGGTTGGATGATTGGTTGCTTGGTGGAGACTTAGATAAAAATGGTGATGGTATAATTGGGGGTTGGAATTGGGAGTCTGATTGTGATGATATAGATAATGCTACTGATGTTATATTTGATTTAGATTGTAATGGAGAACCAAGTATTGATGAGATTGTTCCCTCTCCAAGTGATATGGACTTCAATGATGATGCATATGGTCAATATAATAATGGTAATATAAACGATCAAGTGGAAGTGGAAAAGGGTAGTAAAAAAGAAAGATCTATATTAACCGAATTTCAAGAAATGATATATAATACGGGAGTTGAGTATTGGTATACTGAAAATTTTGCCCTTAGAGCTGGTTATATATATGATTATGAGGGTAAAATAATGAATCCAACATTCGGAGCTGGTATACGTTTATTAAGATATGGTTTTGATTTTGGTTATACAGCTGGAGAACAGGGGCATCCTAGGGCTAATACAATGTTCTTCTCAATCAACATGAAGCTTTAATTTTATAAAATTTTTGAAAATTTTTAGACAATATCTCTTGAGTTACTTATCTTTAATAAGTATACTTTTAGGAAATGAGTACTTTGAATTTAAATTAAATGATTTTTCATCAGATTATCATAGTTACACAAATAATATAAAACTTATTGCAATAATGTCTCAATTTCAATATGAAATTGAAGATAACCCTACTACAACAGGTAGGGGACACTTTTTATCAGATAATGTAAATAATTATATTAACTATTTAGAAACTGAAATATCTAGATGTGATGGATTTAAGGTAGATAGACCTCCTCATGATAGTCTCTATTTTAAAAAGCAGTTAGAAGCTGTAGCAAATTATTATCATAATGTTTCGCATGCTGCCTTAAATTTAGAAACAAATTTGATACTTAATTCAAGTTCAACCGAAGGTTATTATACGGTTTCTGAAACTATGGAAAATTATGCTAAATCTGATAATGATTTAGCTCGTTTCTTTAAGGAATCAATACAATTAGCATCACAAGATATAAGCAATTATTTATCTAATGATAATTGGGACGAAATTATATTTATTGTTTTTCATGCTGGACTCAGTCAAGATTTTAGTGTGCCTTATATAGACCCAACGGTTTATGATTTAAAAAGTGCATATATTGATGAATCGATGTGGGGTGAAATTGACCCTCCTTTTATTTTAAATCATGAAATTAATACAGGAATTCTATTGCCAGAAACACAAAATATGATTTATTTTGATGTTGTTGAAGATGTATTTGGATCATCTACTACACAAGAATTATGTGATATTCAAATGGGTTTAACTGGCACATTTGCATTCCTTCTTGGTTATGGATTAGGTTTGACTCCTATGTTTAATACAGATAATGGAAATTCTGGTGTTGGATATTTTGGACTTATGGACCATGGATCTAATAATGGAAGAGGTGTTATACCTGCAGTACCTGTTCCATGGACAAGAATCAGAGAAAATTGGTCTAGTGTTGAGGTTTTAGATGGGCAAGATATATTAGATTCTACCATTTACCAGATTGCTTCAATAGATATACAAAATAAAATATATAAATTAGAAATTTCTGAAAATGAATATTTTTTAATTGAAAATAGAAATAATTGGATAAATGAAAATATCGATATTGATTCGCTTAGGATAAAAAATAAAATAAATAATGAACAGTTAGGGTATTGGTTTGATACTGTTGTAGAAGAATTATCGTCTGATCAAATTCAAATTGATGAAGAGACGCATGTTATAATGGGATTTGATAATTATGATTATGGTTTGCCTGGTTCAGGGATATTGATTTGGCATATAAATAATAATTTGATAGTAGATAATGAATTGATAGATTTAAATAATAATCCAAATAATAGATTTTGTCATTTAGAAGAAGGTGATGGTGTAGTAGATATTGGTTTTGAAAATTATGCTTTTTTTGCTAGTGATAATCCTACTTTAGGTACTAGATGGGATTTTTGGTATTCAGGAAATCAGGGATATAATTTTTCCAATCCTTCTTTAGATAAAATTATTTTTAATAATTGGTCAATTCCAAATAGTCGATTATCAGATGGATCTGAATCATTTATTTCTATTAATATAAATAGTGAAATTTCAAATATTATGGATATCTATATAAGTTATAGTGATATAGACATATTTTATATTTCTAATGAAAACATTGAATATTTAGGAAATAGTTATAATCAAAGTTTAGCAAAAGTATATTACCAGCTTCATGATTCAATCTTTTCTATTTCATCAGATAATCAATTAGAATTGCTTAATTTGCAATATATACCTGAAAATGTAATTTATAGTTATCAAAATAAAATTGAATATGTACATGCAGATACATGTATTAATGATTTATGTGAAAATAATAATTTTGACTATCCGATGGGCTACATTGAATCAGTAAATGATTCTGACGCTGTTGTTGATGCTCTTTCCTTAGGTGATGTTGATCAAGATGGTTTAGATGAAATTATCACTATAGAAGGAGGTAATCTCCTAGTAAAAAATAATAATGGCACCACATTGAATGGTTTCCCAGTTCTAGGTGATTTTTTTGGTATTCCATTAATAGCTAATATTGTTAATGACGAAAAACCGGAAATTATCATAAGAGAAGGGAACGATGTGAAAAAAATCGTCATTATTTCAAATAAAGGTCATCGAATAAGAGAATTTTCTTCTATGAATTACTTGCAGAATTTAGTTTTAATTCCTAATTGGAATGAAAAAATAGCTTTATTAGATGGCAAAAGGATATTGTTGTTTGATCAAGATTTAGATAGAAGTTATTGGCTAAATCCAAGAAGTAGAGCGTCAGGAATGCCTGTTTCAACAGGTGTACATAAGCTTGATAATAATTATCCATTCAGCAACAGAGTTAAAGCATTTAATTATCCAAATCCAGTTTTAGATGGAAAAACAACATTTCGTTTTTTTAATAATAGTAATTCAAGTTCGGTTCAAGTAAAAATTTATAATGCTTCGGGTTTTTTAATAGAAATACTAGAGAAAGAATACTTGACGCCAAATGATTATAATGAAATTAGTTGGGTGAGTAGGGACGTTGAATCAGGACTATATTTTGCTGAGATTCATCAATCATCATCTGAAAATTCTGAAATAATACAATTGTTATTAATTAAATGAAAATTCAATATTTTCTATATTTTATTTGTTTAGGTTGGGCACAGTCTTGGTATAATCATCCAGAAATTAATTGGGAGACTATCGAAACAGAACATTTTTTAATACATTTTCATAAAGAAACTCAAAGGAGTGCACAAGAGGCTGCAGCTGTAGCAGAAAAAATCTATGAACCTATTACAACATTGTATGAGTTTGAACCAGATTCAAAAGTTAATATTATTATTAAAGATACTGATGATTATTCTAATGGAGCAGCATATTACTATGATAATAAGATAGAGATTTGGGCATTGCCGTTGGATTTTGATCTTAGAGGGGCTCATCGATGGATAAATAATGTAATAACTCATGAATTCATACATATAATTCAAATTGGTGCTTCAATGAAATATAGTAGAAGATACCCTGCTACATTCATTCAAACCATGTCTTATGAGGATGAAGTTAGAGAAGATGTTCTATATGGTTATCCCAATACTCTTATAAGTTATCCAATCCCTGGAGTTAGTGTGCCACCATGGTTAGCAGAGGGAAGTGCACAATATATGTTACCTTCATTAAAATATGATTATTGGGATTCACATCGAGATATGATTGTTAGAGATAGAATTTTTAATAATAATTTATTAACATTTGATGAAATGAATACTTTTGGTAAAAAAGGTATAGGAAATGAGTCGATTTATAACCAAGGCTTTTTATTCGTTTCATGGTTAGTTGAAAAGTATGGAATAAAAGTATTACATTCTATTTCAAAGGAATTATCTAATCCATTGCAATATTCTATATCTAGAGCTATAGAAAGTGTTACAAATGTATCAGGACATATACTTTATAGTCAGTGGGCTGAAGAGTTAGAGGAGTATTACACTAAAAGTATGAAAAAACAGATCAATGAATATAATAGATCTAGCAATATATTGATTTCAGATGGAACAACAAATATTCATCCCTCATGGTCTTCTAAGGGGAATTCATTTATTTATCTATCAAATCAAAAGAATGATTATTTTGGGCAGACTGATTTATTTATATATAATATTGATGATTCTACATCTGAAAAGATATCAAGTGCTGTTCATACTAAACCGATTTGGATTAATGATTCACTTTTAGTATATGTTAAGCGTAGTAAACCAAATAAATGGGGTTCAAAATACTTTGATCTTTATCAGTACAATTTAAAAAATAAAGAAGAAAAGAGAAAAACATTTGGTAGCCGAATGACGTCACCTGCTTATAATAAAAAGCTAAATAAGATTGCATCAATATCTACATATGATGGAACATCAAATATTTTTTTATCCACTAATGATTTTATAGATAGTGATACGATAGTTTTTAAAAAATTAACAAATTTTAATAATGGTATGCAATTATTATCATTGTCATGGATTGGTGATAGTTTGCTAGTAGATGGGTATCTAAATCATGGAAGGAAAATATATAGTGTTGATTTGAATTCCGGAGATATCAATTTAGTTTCATCTGAATTGTGGGATTCACGAAATCCTGAATTAATAAATAATGGTTGGATATATTCAAGTGATAAGTCAGGTATTTATAATTTGATTGAAGAAAAAAATGGAGAAATTAAAGTTTTAACCAATGTAATAGGTGGTGCATTTATGCCTTCAGTTTCTAATGAAGGTAAAATACTGTACAGTTTGTATGAGAACGGAAGTTATAAGATTGCTTTGATAGATAATAT
>CAYFHL010000067.1:0-7015 GCA_964342955.1 uncultured bacterium | reverse complement strand
TCGTAAATCAAGGGGCTTTCTCGTCTTGTACCCTCGAGACGATTCGAACGTCTGACCTACGGATTAGAAGTCCGTTGCTCTATCCAACTGAGCTACGAGGGCAATATTTATATATACTATGCTTATAAATTAATATATTTATAGTGTATTTTATAAAGTATTAAATCATTCTATATACTTACCTGATTTAATTGGAAAGTGTAAATATCTACATTCAATATCTCCATTTTTCAATACTATCTTCTTCTTAGAACGCAGACCTATTTCTTTTGCTAATTCTTTGTTTCCTGAAAATATATAGGCGTCCATATTGCAGCACTGATTCTTTAATGTAGTTCCTATTTGCTTATATAATTCTTTCAATTTAGATATGTCTCCTACTCTAAATCCATAAGGAGGATTTGTAATAATTATCGCTTGTTTATCTCTAGGTGAAAAACTAAATATATCTAATTGATCAAATTCAATATTTTTATGTAAATTAATCCTTTCTGCACTAACTTTGGCTAGAGAAATATTAGCCTGTAATATATCATAACCAAAAATATGTAGTTTAGATTTTCTAATTCTATCTTTTGCATTTTTTAAGACACTATACCATAATGTTTCATCATAATTATTCCATATTTGAAACGCAAATTTTTTTCTAAATATTCCGGGAGGTATATTAAATCCTATTAGTGCAGCTTCCAAAGGGATTGTGCCGGAACCACACATAGGGTCATATAATGCTTGCTCTCCATCCCATCCAGTCAACATAATTAAACCAGCAGCTAAAGATTCATTTAATGAAGCTTTATGAATTTTATTTCTATATCCTCTCTTATTTAGTGAAGCACCTGAGCTATTTAAGTATATTTTAAATTCATTTTGATAGTTAACTACTACTATGCTATAATTAGGCTCATTCTTGCTTATATAAGGTCTATTACCTTTATCTTTTCTGATCCTATCAACAATAGCATCTTTTATTTTTAACATTAGAAAATTACTATTACGAAAATTATTTGATCTTGAATTAACTTTAATAGAAAATGTATCCTGTGGTAATATAATTTCCCCCCAACTATAGTTATAAATTTTGCTATATAATTCATTTATATCCTTTGAACGAAATTTAAAAAGCTCTAGGAGTACAAACATACCTGTCCTAGAATTAAGGTTAACATCATATAATGATTTTAAGTCACCAGTAAAGCTTACTCCACCCTTATTTATTTTAATGTGATGACAAAATCTTGATATATTTTGAGCTGTAATATTTTCAAGTCCTCTAGGACAACTAATGAAATATTTTTGATTGTTTTGTATTTGTATCATTAATAATATAATGTAATAGATAAACTAATTACGTAGATAAAATATTACAATTTAAATTTATAATAAATATATTTTAAGAAAAGGAACAGTTGAAAAAAATAAATTACAATTTTAAAAATAATCTACATATAATTAATATGTGCGATGGTAGAGCAAATACTATAGATTATAGTTTTATAAATGAATTTCAAAATATTATAACTGATATTGATGATTCGTTACCATTAATAATAACAGGTAAAAATAAATATTATTCAACTGGTTTAGACTTACATAAAGTAAATCGTATGAATAAAAAGGAATTATTAGAGTTCATAATCAATTTTGAAAAATTATTAATGAGTATTTTAAAATTTAAATCACCTACCATATCATTGATAAATGGTCATGCTATTGCTGGTGGTTTTATTTTAATGTGTACTACTGATCTTCATTGCATAACTAAAAGTGATTCTTTATTTGGAATCGGTGAAAATAAAATTGGATTTTCTTTACCTCCATTAGCATATGCCATAATAAAACTAAAGCTGAAATCAAATTATCAAAATATTATGATTGGTGAAAAATTATATAATATGCATAATTTTAAACCAATAGATTTTTTTAAAATAATTAATGATTTAGATAATTATAAAAATTTTATTAAAAAATTATTAGATAACAACAAAACAATAATAAATAAAAAAAATGAAACTTATTTATCTATTAATCAATTCTATAGAAGTAACTATAAAAATTTAATGAATGAATTTATAACAAGTTGGTTTAAGCCTAAAACGATTGAAAATCGCTTGAATTTAGAAAATAAAATTACTAAAACTTCAAAATAATTTCTAAATATGGACTTCCATTATTAAGATTAGTATTAGATTCTAATTTAAAGGATGACTTTTGTTTTTCTAAATATAAAATATCAATTAATGATACTACTCTATGCAAAATTAAACCAGCAATAGTAAAGTCAGCATATTTTGAAAATGTTGCTGATCGTAATCTAATACTATCAAATTTTAACCTATTTTCTATACTATCCCACTCCCAATTATAATTTTCATTTTCAGGATATTTATCAAGAGGTAAACGCTTCCTATCCTTTGTTTGATTATAATCTTCTAGAGTATTATAATGTCCTAGGTTTACAAAAAATAAATAATCTTTATTTTTTGTATTAACATTGGAATGTAATTCTGCAAAAGCAATATAGGTATTTTGATTCCATTTTGAAATTGATTTATTGCCCAAATATGTGAGTAATAATATTCCTTCTCTTTTAAAATAACTAATTGCTCTTTTATTAAAACCCATTTGACTTTGCCCCCATCCGGGTAAAATGGTCGATTTTACTATTTTTTTACCATCAATTCTAGATTGAGAATATAATGAAGTTATAATAATTAATAATATTATTGAAATGTATCTCATTTTTTATTTCTTAATTTAACAACTAATGAAACTAATGTTATAAAAACAATCAGTTGTATAAAAATGTCTCCATATTTTGTATAAAATGTAACACTTTTATTGGCATATACTTTTGAACTTATAGTTCCTTGCCTATTTAACGATAATTGTTTTACGATGTTCCCAAATGGATCAATTATCATTGATATACCCGTATTTGTTGATCTTATAACATATCTCCTATTTTCTATGGATCTATATATTGCTTGTTTAGAGTGCTGATAAGGTCCGGGTAAACTTTTATACCATCCATCATTTACCAAATATGTTAATATTTCTGCTCCATTATTAACAAATCTTCTACTTAAATAGGGAAATGTAGATTCAAAACAAATCATAGATGCAATGTTGATACCATTAACATTAAATAATCGATATTCATCCCCAGGAGTAAAGTTAGCTTGACCAATATTTAATGATTTTAATTTAGGGAATATATTCGATAATGGTATGTATTCTCCCATTGGGACTAATTTTAATTTATGATAAGGCAAAAAAATTGAATCTTGAGAGATTAATACTGAAGAGTTATAGTGTTTTGTTTGATTATTTTCTATTTTAGAATATGGAGTTCCTGTAAGTAATTTAGTATTTTTTAATTTTGATTGTATTAATTCTACATAATTTTTCCTATTTTGAAGCAAGTATGTTGAAGTGGCTGATTCAGGCCATATTATTAAATCTACACTATCATGAATAGAAGGCAATGAAAGTTCTATAAGAGATAGGATATTTGCTCTTGCTCTACCTGGTTTCCATTTTTCTTCTAAATTAGTATTTGGTTGAATAGATGTAATATTAATTTCTGTATTTTTATTGTTCAATGCTGTTGACATTAATAAATATCCTGTTATCCAAGGAGTACAAATATGTATAGCAAGTAAAACAAATTTAACTTTATTTTTATTATTTAAAAAATTAAATACTAAAACATTAGTTAATACAAGCCAAAATGTAATACCGTACATTCCAAAAATTTCTGCATTTTGAATTAATATCAAAAACTTTAATTGTGTATTTGCTAAAGATGTCCATGGGCCTCCTGCTAGAATATCTAAATTACGTAAATATTCAACTGAAGTCCATATTAGTGGAAAAAACCAGAACCAACTATTTGAATAATACTTTTTAAATAGATAACATATTAAAGATATAATTATAATATTAGTTGAACAATACAGAACAGCTAATAACATCGAAAGTGTACTAAAAAACTGACTCGTTCCAATATTCCCAGAAAGCCAAAATATTGTTGTGAAATAATAGACAATACCCCAAAGGAAACCAAATTTAATATATTGACTAATACTAACTAATTTATTTAAAATAAATAAAAGAGGGACTAAGCTAAACCATGACAAATATCCTATTGGGTATGAATGCTGAGTTAAACCCGTAATAAATGCTGATATAATTATAATAATCACTTAAAATTTATTTTGAATCAATATATTCTTGTAAAATTATTGTTGAAGCAATAATATCAACTTTTGTTTTTTCTAGACTTGGCTTTATACCTTGTTTAATAAGCTCTTTTTTTGCACTAATAGTACTTAGTCTTTCATCAACACCTTTAATTGGAATATTAAATTTTTCCTTAATCTCTTTAATAAAGTCATTAACTATTTCAGTTTGCTTTGAAATATTATTTTTCATTGTATAAGGAACACCAACAATAATCATTTCTACATTTTTATCTATTATTAAATTATGAATAATCTTAATATAATCTGGGCTGAACTTCCGATCAATAGTTGTTAATGGAGACGCAATTGTATGTAAAGGATCAGAAACTGAAACTCCAATTCTACGTTCGCCATAATCTAAGCATAGAATTCGACCCAACTACTCTTTCCATTCTTTTTGCAATTCGCTTCTTAATAGTTTTCCAGCTTTAAATTGTATTTTTCTACGAGGTGGAACATAAACTTCTTTATTAGTTTTAGGATTTCTTGCATGTTTCTTTGCTTTAGTTGGTTTTACTTCAAAAACTCCAAAATTTCTTAATTCTATCCTTGTTCTGCTCCTTTCTTCAGTTAACATTGATGTCATAGTATCTAAAATAATATCTAATATTAATTTCATTTCACTATTGTTTAAATTTAATTGATCGCCTGATCGACGGATAATATCATCTCTTGTATAATTAATTCTTTTCATTTATATCCTTTCTACATTTATTAAATTTGGAATTTTATTTATCCGTTTAATTAATCTATCAAGCTGATATGTATCTCTAGCTTCAATTATTAACATGCACGTTGCAATACCTTCATTAGCCTTAAATTCTATACTCACGATATTCATATCCATAGCAGAAATATTTTCTGTAACATCTTTTGCAAGTTGTTTTCTATCTTCCATTTCAATACGTAAACGGACAATAAATGAGCTATTTGTTTTTTTGTCCCATTCTACATTTATAAATCTATTTTCCTCATCTAAGATTGGTATATTAGAACAACTTGATCTATGAATACTTACACCTCTTCCTCTAGTAATATATCCTAGTATTTGATCACCAGGAATCGGATTACAACACTTTGCAAAAACTATTAATGTATTAGAAATACCATCTATCTTAACTCCTTTAGAAATTCTTTTTGCACGCTCAATAAAGCTTTGTGTGATAGAATGCAGTGCACTTTTCTTTTCGTCTTCTTGAGGTTGAGACATATCATATTTATCAATTATCTGGCGAATATTTATTTGGCCTTTAGCTATAGCAGAAAAAATTAAATCCACATTATTATAACCCATAACTTCTGGTTTATCCTTAATTTTATCTATTAATGTTATATATTTCATTCTTCTTAATGTTTTTTCTAATATTTCTTTACCTAGCTTAATAACTTGATCGGTTTGATCTTTATTTACCCAACGTTTAATATGTGATTTTGCTTTACCTGTTTTTACAAATTTCAACCATGCATAATTGGGTTTTTGATTTTTTGAAGTTATTATTTCAATAGTATCACCATTCTTTAAGCTTGTGTTTATCGGTACAATCTTGCTATTTACCTTAGCTCCAATACATTTTAAACCAACTTGAGTATGAACTTGAAATGCAAAATCTATAGGAGATGCATCTAAAGGTAAATTAATTACATCTCCTCTAGGTGTGAATACAAATATTTCATCTTTAAATAAATCTACTTTTAAGGTATTAATGAATTCACCTGGATTATTATTTTCTTCTTGCAATGTTTCAATCAACTCTTTTATCCATTTCATATGCTTATACATTTCAGGATCTTGCAATTGACTATTTTTATTTTTATAAATCCAATGCGCAGCTACACCTACTTCAGCTTTTTCATCCATTTCTTTCGTTCTTATTTGAACTTCAACTACTCTACCTTCTTGTCCAAATACTGTCGTATGTATAGATTGATAACCATTGCTTTTAGGCGTAGCGATATAATCTTTAAATCTTTCTTGAATAGGTGTAAATAATTGATGAATTGCACCTAAAGCTCCATAGCATTCTTCTATTTTATCTACAATAATTCTTATTGCAAATAAATCATATATTTCTTCAAAGTCTTTATTTCGTTTTTTCATTTTTCCAAATATCGAATAATAATGTTTGGCTCTACCACTGATATTTGCATTAATAGATAAAATTTTTAATGAATCAATTACAGGTTCAGAAAATTTTTCTATATACCTATTTCGATCTTTATTAGTAGATTTAATTTTTTTGCGTAAAACTTTATAGCTATTTGGATGTAAAACTTTTAAAACCATATTTTCTAAATCTGTTTTTAACTGATTCATACCTAATCTATGTGCTAAAGGTGCATAAACATCTCTAGTTTCAATAGCAATTCTACGTTGTTTTATTCTTGAAAGGTGCTCCAATGTTGACATGTTATGTAGTCTATCAGCAAACTTAATAATTATTACACGAATATCTTTAGCTACAGAAAGGAACATCTTCATGAAATTTTCAGCTTGCTTTTCAATTCTACTATGAAAATTGATTCCAGATAGCTTAGATACGCCTTCAACTAAATTTAATATTTCTTTACCAAATTCGGATTTAATATTATCACTAGTTATATCTGTATCTTCTAATGTATCATGTAATAGTCCGGCAATAATGGTGCTTGAGTCCATCTTCCATTTTGATAAATTAATTCCAACTTTTGCACAATGTGTAAAGTAGGGTTGTCCAGATTTTCTTAATTGAGTTCCATGAGCTTTTTCACCGAACTGATATGCATGCCAA
>CAYFHL010000066.1:0-7050 GCA_964342955.1 uncultured bacterium | reverse complement strand
CCATCTATTTCAATTAAAGGCTTTGGTGTAACATATCCTGCATCTTGATATCTTTTACCTTGTCCAGCTAATGGTATGATATTAATATATTTCATGATAGATTAAATTCTTCTAATTTATTATGATTATCACCTGTTATTTCCCATAAGCTAATTTTGTTTACATTGATAGAATAATTTATTTTGTAACTAAGAAATTTTTCAATAAAAATATTTTTTTGATGGGTTTGAATTGATGTTATTGTAAAGTGAGGAATCCAAACATTGCCAATAAAAGGGAAGCCATATTTATTATAATTATTTATCAAATTTATTTTATTGAAATTATATTTAGAATCAGATTTAATTTTATATTGAATAAGTTTTTCTGCAATTTTTAATTGAAGTGAATATAAAGAGTCGTTAGGTTTTGATTTAAAATATAGAGTATGTCCTCCATTAGTTGCAGTATCATTATAAAATACATCACTTTTATTTACTTCGATTTTAAACTTTTTGATTGTGCTAAATAATTTGGTAAGTTCTTGAATTACATTGCTTAAACTATTAATATTTAAATTAATAATTGTCATGTGAGGTGGATGATTATTATACATTTGTTGTAATTTTATAATAGAGGCTTTCTGTTTCCACAATATTATTTCTTTGTTTAAGCTTTCGTTTGGTAAAATAAAAAGTGCTATATTCATTTACTTAATTATAATTCCTTAAAAATAGTGGCTAAAAATTTTCTAGGTATATTAGGGTAATATTTATTGTTAAAATATAAAAACTCTAAATCTTGATTATGTGGAATATTAATTTTATGCCAGTTTTTTGTTTCTATGTTAAATGCATTACCTAACAAACATCGCAATACTACATTATGAGTTATAACTGAAATTTCATTAATGTCCTTGACATTTTTTATACTAATTTTTAGCTCATTTAAGAATGAATTGAGTCTTTTCAAGACATCTTTGGTATTTTCCCCTTTTGGGAATTTAGGATCTTTGCCTTGTTTCCATTTAATATCAATTTCAGGGAATTGTTTTTTAAATTGTTTGTATGTCAATCCTTCTGCATCTCCATAATTAATTTCATTTAATTTATTACTAATAATTATTTTAGCATCTTTAAATAGACTTGTAGCCATCTCTTTACATCTTGACATAGGACTTGTATAAACTAAGTCAGAATTATGATTTCTAACTTTATTTGTTTTATACTTTTTTATTTTTGGATTTCTACCTTGTCCTAAAAATGTGTTGTTATTTAAATCAGTTTTTATGTGTCTTATAAAGTTTACAATGATTGATTGAGACCATTCTTGCTTTATATTAGTTTCAAATTCAGAGAGGAACTCTTTTACCCATAGGATTGATTCATTTGGAAGAATATAATTATTTGTTGATTTGAAAGTGAAAAGCTCTTTGATCATCTTTTTATTTATTAAGTATGATTGAGGAGTAATTCGTTTGATTTCATCCATAGTTTTTTTTTCAATATAATAATTATTTGATTGTTCATATAGCTTGATATAATTATTGATTATATTTTTTATTATATGATATGCATACTCTTGTTTAAGATTTTTGTTAAGATTTTTAATTTTTTTTATTTCATTGAAGGCATTATTGACATCATATTCTCTATAGCTAATTACATTATTTGATAAATCTGCTAGATAGTTATTGATTCCTCTTCTAGCATTAATAAAGTCTCTAAATTGTAAAGTTCCGGTTGGGAAAATATCTTTTAATCTTATTCCAATAGATGTATTGCTTCGTTCCCAATCAAATGTCGTAAATGGGCTTGAAGTAACGTGTGATTTATGCCTTTTAATATCATAAATCATTAAGTGAATAACAACAATATTAGGTTCATTAAATTTTAAAGGCCCAAAGGTTGAATTAATAATTAATTTATAATTATTAAGTCCCAAGCTAGTAAGTTCAATCTCTGATATAGATTCAATGCACCTTTTGAAAATATTATCATCTAAATTTTTGCAGATAACAATTGTATCAATATCTCTAATTCCATTAAGATTAGTTTTATCTACAAATGAACCAACTAAAGTGATAGATAGAATATCTTTAATATCTTTTAGTTTATTAAAAATTTCTCTTTGTATTGCTTCCTTTAGTTGTTTTTGTTTAATGTTCAAATTTGTTCGTATCGATTCATGGTTTGTAAGCGCATAATTTGTTTTTTCGGATCAATATGATTTAAAACAGATGAACCAGAAACAATATTTTCTGCTTCTAGTAAGTGTACATTTTTTTCATTAACTCCTCCATCGATACAGAATAGAAACTTGTTTCTAAATGGAAGTAAATTAATTTCTTTTATTTTATTTAATCCAGAATCATCAAATTTTTGACCAGACATCCCAATTTTTGGTATAGTTAATAGTAAAATAGCATCTGCAAATTTTAATAAATCTAAACTATCATTTAAATCATCTTTAAGCGTGATAGCGAGCCCTGCTTTTTTCCCAAATCTTTTTATTTTCATCATTTCTTTTTTTATATTTTCATTAGAATCAGAGTGGATGAACACTATATCTGAATATGGTAAAACTTGATCTATCCACTTTGACGGTTTTTTAGACATAATATGAGCATGAATTTTTGTTTCATTCCAATAGGCTTTAATAGCTTCCATTCTGTAAGTTTTTACTTCTTCTGCATTATCTAATATTGTTTTATCTATAATATCGACATGTATAAAGTCTGAATAATGACCAATTTCATTATAAATTTTTTCAATATTTTCTAATCCATTAGCATAAATAGCTACTCCTACTTTTTTGTAATCTTTAAATGAAAGTTTTCTATGGAATATATATGCAATAATAAAAACACTACCTGATACAATTAATCTATCAATTTCATAAAAATTTGATGTCTCAAATAATATAAAATTTTTTCCTAAGAGTTGTAAGCATCCGGATAAAATTGAAATTATAAAAAAATAGATAAAGGCTCTATTTCTAAGTGTCTTTGGAATTTTAAAATTAAATTTTATGTTTAAGTAGAAAGCGCAAATAATCCCCAAAGTAATTGCAATAACTGTTGAAAAATTAATAGGCAAGCTTAGACTAATTAAATACCTACGAAAAATCAGTTCAATTATAATTGAAAGAAAGCCGAATATAATATACATTCCTAAAAATCTAAATCTATATATAATAGATTTGAGCTCTGCTTCAAAATAAGGATTAAGAACTTTTTTTATCAATTTTGCTTTGTCCATAATAAGAAGTAGGACCATTCTTCCTTGAATGATGTTTTACTAATAAATCATTAGAAATTGTTGTAGAATTTGGATTTATAGATATAGTCTTATAAGAAAGTTTTGCAATATTTTCCAGAATTTCAGAATTTTTTACAGCTTCTTTTAAGTTTTCACCCCATACAAAAGGACCATGTTTGTTTACTAGGATCCCTGGGCAATATAAGGGGTTAATTTGCATAGACTTTATTTTTTTAACTATTAATTCGCCTGTGCAGCGCTCATAGTTATTATTTATTTCATTTTTATTAAGTTCTCGAGTTATAGGTATTTCGCCATACCAATAGTCAGCATGTGTTGTACCTAAGCAGGGAATAGGTTTTCCAGATTGTGCCCAAGCAGTAGCATAGGTTGAATGAAAATGTGCAATACTTCCAATTTCAGGGAAGGCTTGATAAATTTTTTGATGTGTTTCGGTGTCACTTGATGGCCTAGGGGAAATATTTTTAGGATTTTCAAATAAGCTAAGCTTAATTATTTCATTTTGATCCAAATTGCCTAATTTTGCTCCACTAGCTTTGATCCATAAATTATCATTTATTCTAAAGCTTAAATTGCCAAAATCATCTTTTATTGAGAGTTTTTTAGATAATTGGCTAGAATATAAAATTAAATCATTAATATTTAATCACCTTTTTGCATTATAAATAATTTACTAAAATCATTCCAAATCTAAATACATATACATTCAAATAAATAGGTATATTTTTGGTAATTTCTAACTATGGAAATAAAAAGATTTACTGAGTTTGAAATTTCTGTTCAATTACATCAAAAAATTATTAATTTAAAAAATAAATGTTTTCCTGATTTTAAAAAAAATCGATCATATTATAAGCAACTTCCTCATTTTAGACTTCTTATATTTGAAAAGGACAAATTAATAGGACATGTAGGTATTGATCATCGTGTCATTTTAATTGGGAAAATACCCAAATTTATTTTTGGAATAATAGATTTATGTATCGAAAAAAAATTTCGCAATAAAAATCTTGCATCGAGATTACTTAAAGAAATCACTAATTTGGGTTTGAAAAATAATATTGATTTTCTTGTTTTGTTTACAAAAGATTATAGACTTTATAAAAAAAATAATTTCCAAAATATTTCTGCATATTGTTCTTGGCTAAAAATTAATGAACATAAGAATTATGGTATTGCAAATGAAATAATAAAAGATGAAATTATGATAAAAGCATTAGGAAATAATAAATGGGAAAATAAGAAAATTGATTTTCTTGGATATTTATTTTAATCATTAATATTTTTTTCATTTATGTCATCTTATTAGATAGAAAGGAATAGTATTATTTAAATATTTTGGTAGTTTTGTTATAGTAGTATCAGCATTTGTAATATTTAATATATGATTGCCATTTTTGAAATTTTCTAAAGGGATAATCATATTAAAAGTTGAAAATTCAACAAATTTATTTACATATTTACCTGATATAAAATCACTTTTTATATTTACAGTATCTATAGAAACATAATAAAAGTCATTTATACATTCTATAATATGTTGAATGTATTGTATGCTATCTGTATTTTCCATATCATAGATATTATTTATTTTTGTACATAAATTTTCTAGGCCACTATTTATACTTGCACTATAGGGTATATTAAGCTCTAAGTAATTATCTTCAATTATATTTGCTTGTATGAATGCAGTTGGCCTTTTAAAAGTTTTAAAATTTATATTATTAAATTGATTTTCATAGAAATTATATGATGCGCTATATTTAGAATTTCCAGGGTAAGAAAAATTTAAACGATTATCAATATCATTAAAATAGAAATAAGAAATTAATAATATAATCGGGAAAAAAATATATCGTGCTTTTACATTACTAATATATGTGTAGTAAAGATTATTATAAATAAAACCTAAAGATAGATAATTAAATATTAAATATATATAGTAATACGAAATTGCAAAGGGCTTCCATTTAATTTTTTTCATTAATCCAAAAGATAGAAAATCAAATATATAGATAGTGGAAGGGATAAGAAAAAGAAATGTAAGAATATCTTCTAGTAAAAGTGTTTTTCCAAAAATCAGATTTAAAAGATAGATGAACAATATTAATTCTATTAAAAGTATTATGATACTAATTGTCGTTAATGTAATTAAAAATGAAAAAGAGAAAATTGAGCTACATAATTTGTCTATTTGTTGTATATCATTTTCTAAATCATAATTTTCAAATTTTTTTATAAAATATTGATTATAGTTTAGTTTATCAATGTTTATGCCTTTAGGGAATACGTAAGATAAGCCAACTAATCCGACCCAGAATGATCTAAAAATGACATAGATAGCTAGATTAATAATAATTATTCTACTAGAAAGTAATAAAGCGCTCCAAGCAACTATTATGCTAAAGTTTTGCCATATAAGATGATCTGAAACAACATCTAGTCTTAGTCTAAAGTCTGAAAGTTGATTAATTAAAAATGTTGGAATTTGTAATAGAGAAATAAGTAAAAATCCAACAATCAGGATTTCTACCTCCCAGCTATTCAATTTAAGATTGCTAAATAAACTAGATTTATTTTTGTTTTTCATTGAGTTTTTTTTCAAGAGTATTTTTTGCAAAAGAAAATATCGATAATTCTGGAAGCAATATTGGTAAATTAAGTAATCCTGATAAAAATAACTTTCTATTTATTTTTCTTGAAATATATCCTAAAATAGATTCGCTTTTTTGTTTTTTATATTTTAATAATTCGGGAAAGGGATATTTATAATTAATTAATGTTTCCCCTCTAGTAATTCCAATTTTAACTTTAGAATCATCAAACTCTAATTTATCAAATAAAATTTTATGTGCATCATAAGTAAAACGCCAATTATCATTGGGTATTCTATGAATTCTGTGGGTGAACACATCTGAAAATAATAAAACAGCATTTTCATTCATTAACTGATAAATATTTTTTGCAGCTTTAAAGGGATTGTTTACAGAATAAAGTGTTTGCATACATATAATTGTATTAAAATATTTTGATTTCAATTTAAAATAATTGTCACTTGTATTACAAATATCTAATACTTTATCAACACCATCACCTTCTTGAATATCAATTCCTGTTATATCTTTTAATCCTAGTTTATTTAATAGATTAATGAAATTATATTTATCAAAGCTATATTCCTTACTTCCAATAATAGCAATTGGTTCAATTATATAATCTACATGATTCTTTAAATAACTTATTTGGTTGTAGCCTGGCATATTTTAATAAATTCAGCTGTTGTAATAAATTTTGCTTCTGGACAAAATATTTTTATGCTTGAAAAAACATTCCTTAATTCATTAAGTGCTATATCTCTATACTTTTTATTATACTTCCCAGCAATATTTACACGATGGAAATCTATAATTGCTGGCATTTTTAATTTGAACGCATTTTTAATTTGAGCAATACATTCCTTGGAAAAAAAATTATAATCTGGATGAGGATCTAATCTTGCATTTCTTGGCATCCAAATTATTCCATTAGTTTTTATAAAAAAAGATTTTCTTACACGTTTACCTCGTATATCAATTAATCTGTTGGATGCTTGAATACCTTTCAGTTGTTTAGTCCTAAAAAATCCTAAAAGATCTAAATTAATTAAAAAATGAGGGGGGATAAAAGTTGACGGCTGAAAACCAAAAAAATTATTGAATTCGTTTAACGCCGCTTGTAAATTTTTTTGAATTGTTAATATTGAATCAGTTAATTCACTATGAAAAATATCCGTTTTCCCTCTAAGGGTACT
>CAYFHL010000065.1:0-7119 GCA_964342955.1 uncultured bacterium | reverse complement strand
TGAACTTATTCTTATGGCTTTCCACATTACCAAAGACATTCCACCACTATTTTTATAATTTTCATTTATTCCACCCATTAAATAATATGCAGAATTTTCATCCCAAATGATATAAGCTCCTGCATGATGGTTTCCATTATTATCAATAGCAATAATAATTTTTCTACACTGTCTTTCTTTGCATACATTATCAATTCTCTCTAATAATTCCAAAGAATAAGGTGCTTCTTTTTTTTGTCTTCTATATGTGCTCTTATTTAATTCGAAAAAATCATGAAGATTAGAGTTTTCTTGAACTATCAATTTATATCTATTTTCAGCTTTCCTAATCTCTCTTCTTGCACTATCATTAAAAGATTTCCAAATATTTTCTAGATCAGCTAAGTTTTCTAAAATATATGTATAATGTGAGGTTTGTGTATAATTATTCCAGTAAAAAGGTAACCAATTTTGATTGCTATAGTGCCAGCTCTGATTAAAATAATCAAAGTCAGGTATTTTTTTTATTAGTTCATTCATTACAGTATACTGATGACTTAATTGTTTATAATATTTTGTATGTATATTCTTGAACCAAGGACCTAATGTTTGGGTTAATGGAGGATGAACAACTAAATTATATCGATAATATTTTTTTAAATAATATGGCATAGCACCTAATATTCTATCATTCTTTTTGTAAATACAAACATCCCATTTTTCATGCCCACAAACCGCATCTAGCCACCAAGCTTGTGAAAAAATTGGTATGGACTTCTCAATTTGACACAATTCTCTATATATCTCTTTATTATTCATCATTTTTATTTTTTGAATATCTAATAATTTTTTCGACTAGCTCTTCATCTTTTAATTTATTCATTGAAATATTAAATTTTTTAGGAACAGAATTATTATTTTTAATATAAATTTTATTATTTTTAAAGAATCTATTAAGTCTTGTTAGTTCATTATAAACATCAGTACAAAGATCTTCATATTTAATGTGATGGACTATTTTTTTATCGTATTCGGATAAATCATTATTTATCAATTTGTTGATTTTTCTAATTTGTTCAACAACTTGTATTGAGGGGTCTATATTCTTGACATAGGCAATACCAGGTGGTGGAACTGACCACCAATCAGAATAGTTCCCATTTTTTATCATTCTTGCTGATAAAATTGAATAAGCATTTTGAATTTCATCCCTATTTATAACTATAAATACTGCTTCAGGAATATAAGTTAATATTTCTTTTATTCTTAGACTATTATAAAGATTTTTAAATATTAGAGGTTTATTTAATGATTTAGAAAAAAAATGTATTGATCTTCTAAATTTAATCATTTTTTTTTCATTAATTTGAAAAACTTTATTTTCACATGATACTCTAGGGAAAAATCTATACCAAAATTCTCCGCATTCTGAAGGCGAATTAGATTCAACTATATTTCCAAATTCTGATTTATAATTGTTAGAAATATATTTTTCTCTTTTATATTTGAATATTTTTTCAAAAATAGATGGAGATCCAAAATATTTACAATGATTATTACTTAAAAATCCTAATTCATATGCTTGAGTTAGAATTTGCATTAATAATGTGCTCCCAGATCTTGGTGGACCTATAATAAAAATGGGTTTATATTTAAATTTTTTTTCAAAAGGTGGTGAAAAAGTAATGTCAAAATATGACAGAAAATGTTTATTGAAAGATTTAACCAAAATTATTTTTCACTATATTGATCTATTTTCTTAATTACCTTTGCTGGTACTCCGCCTAACATTTGATTACCATCCGGAAATGATTTAGTTATAACACTTCCTGCTGCTACAATTGTATGCGGCCCTAAAGTCACTCCTGATAATATAGTTACCCCAGTTGCAATCCAACAATTATCACCAATAATAATTGGAGTATTTTTAATATATTTTTCAAAATTATTTATATCATGATTCATACTAATTATGGAAACTTTAGGACCTATCCAAACATTATTTCCAATATTAATTCCATTTCTACCATCTAAATAGCAACCCATTGACATCCCAGGACATCTAGAACCCTTTTTAATATTTTGTGGAAATTTAACTTGTGTAGACCAATGCACTGGCCATGTTACATTTGAATTAATCCTAAGTATTTTTTGTAGAATGATATGTTTAAATAAAATTCTTATGGAAAAATTTTTGTTTGCAAAATTTTTTCCGAAAAATATTTTGAATAAAAAATAAATGATTCTCTTCATGATATAATAGTCATTACATTAGCTTTCAATTATTAGCTATTTTATTTACTAAAGTATAATAATATATTAAAAAAATACAATATTCTATTGATAATACGATTGAAATAGTATATAATAATTGAATAAATGTAAGATTTAAGATATAGCTCATATAAAAAATAAAACAATAACTAAATAATAAAATAATATTAATTAATAATGATTCCTTTTGTTTTTCAAGCAAACTTAAAATAATACTTAAAGTTCCGCTTATAAACCTAATGCAGTAGAGTGGAAGTAATATTAAAGCATAAGTTCCTGCTATAGCCCACTGCTCACCAAAAACAACCAAAAAAATATTTTCGATAAAAATGCTCATTAATCCAAAAATGATCACAGATAAAATAATCAGTTTTTTTAATGTTTCTAAAAAAATATTCTTGATATTTCCTTTAACTTTAAAATCTTCTGATGATTGCTGATAAAAAACTTGACCAATGGCTGAGCCTATAAAAATAGATGGCATACCCAAAACTCTATTAACTAATGAATAATATCCAAGCGTTGTAATTGAATACATCATATTTATTATAATATTAATCAAATTAATTGATAATGAGTTTAGTAATCCTGACCATACAGAAAATTGAGGAAACTTGATATATCTTTTAGCTAATTTAATAATTCTAGCATAACTGATATCTGCAATTAAGATTTTAATATTATTAATATCTTTTAAATAATATAGTATACTTGAAAACACACCTAATATATTACCTAAAATCAAGCTTATTGGATTAACATATAATAAACCAAAAGTAAGCTTTATAATTGAATCAATAATAGAACGAATGATTTTGGTATGGGCTATGGTCTTATATTTTTTAAATCGAGTGTTATAAAAATTAAGAACATTATTTAATCCTAATAGAAATACGGAAAGAGGTACTATATATATCAAAAAGTCAATTCTTTTGCTATCTAAATTATGTACTATATAATTTTTAAAAATAATTAATAATAAAAATAATATAATAGATAATCCAAAAGCTATTAATATAGATAAAGCAACTATATTTATAGCATCTTCATCTGATTTTGGTAAAACTATCGCTAGTTCGTATCTAAAGTTTGAAATAGTACCAAAAATTGTAGATATTGCAATAAATAAGGCTAATACACCAAAGTCTTCTGGAGAATATATTCGAGTCAAAATTGGAGAAATAGCAAAAGGTAAAGCTTGAGCTAAAGTTGTTCCAGTAAATAATGTTATAACATTATTTGAAAAGTCAGTTTTTTGTTTATGACTATTATTCAATTAGATTAGTAAAATAATATATAATTATTTAATACGTTCTAAAAATACTGATAATATCATAGAAAAAAATAGAGATAACATAAATCCACCTATAACCAATAGTTTCCGCTTAGGTTTATCCCTTTTTTCAGGATAATTTGCTTCATCAAGTACTTGAATTGTTGGAGTATCTCTTGCTTCTTTAATTTTTGCTTCTTCATATTGTTGAGTTAAAAATGCAAATATAGTGTTTTGAATTTCTATATCTCTTTCAAATCTTTTTAAATTTATCCCTAAATCAGGAACTTTAGAAAGTGCAGGGAATAAATCTTTGTTATAATCTTCTAAACTATTAGATCCAATCTCCATATTATCTAACTGTAACTCTAGTTCATCTATTTCATCTTTTAACCTAATAATTTCAGGATGGTCTTGATTTAAGCTATTTGATAAAACACCTAATTGGACTTCATCTTGAATAATTTGCTCTTTTATTTCAGCAGCAGCATTAATTGCAACCTTTGCTTGCTCCTCTAAAATTATCATATCATTATCTTCTAGAAATTTTCTATAATTATCTTCAGCTAAAGTTAAATCCTCTATATTTTGATAATATCTACTTTCAATAAATTCTCGAGAAAACTTTGCCTGTTTAGTATTTAGACTTTTATTTACTTTATCTAGCTCTAAAATAAATCGATTTGTCATTTGCATAGACAAATTTCTAGCATCTATTTCATTTTCTTCTTGAGAAATCCATCCTGTTATTGCATCTGAGATTATTATAATTGTGCCTTCATCAGTTATTTCAAATGTTACCATTCCTCTTAATAATTGCACAGCATGCTCCATGTGATCAGCTTTGTATTCATCAATTAGATTTAATTGGCTTACAATGCTCTCCATAACTGTTCTACTATTTAGTATAGCGATTATCCTGCTTGTTTCATCCCCAGCTGAACTAGAAAACAAATTTCCAAGAGGTAAGCTAGTTAAATTACCTAATATCCCTGAATCCTCATTAATCGGTGGCATTAAAACCGCTTTTGATCGAAAGGTTTTAGGCATAATCAACGATAAAATTGTCACTGTTGTAGTAACTATAAACACAATCGTTAATATTAATTTTTTACTTTTCCAAAAAATATTTAAGTAGTCTAAAAGATTAATTTCTTCAATATTTGTATGATTATTATTTTCCATTATTTATTTGTTGCTGCTGAAAAGGTTAAATATAAAGATAATACTGCAGTGGTCGTGGTAACAAAACTAGAGTTACCAAAAATTTTATATCGTGTGTTTGGTGGAATATAGAGTTGGTCCCCTGGCTTTGCATAATCTGATAATTGAGGATAAATAATTTTACCTTGTCTATAGACTTGAACTTTTTTAACGCTGCCTCTATCTAATGCACCTCCAGCCATATTTATATAGTCTATAATAGAATAACCAAAATAATAAGGATATTCTCCCGGTCTATGAGTATAACCAGTAACATTAATTGGATTGTTTTTTGAGGTTATTATTTTCTGTACGGTACTTTCATTAATATTTTCAAAAGGAACATAGATAACATCACCTAAATTAATTTTGGGATTTTGGCTCTCATCAAGAATTTGTGTAAAATATTTCAATGAAAATATCTCTTTATTGCCATTAATTCTTTTAACTAATATTTCTTCTTCATTAGCATCTCGATGCAATCCATCTGCTGCATCAATTAAATCATAAAGACGTTGATCTGAAGTTATATTTACATACCCCGGTTTATTTACACCTCCCAATACTTTTACCTTAAACTCTCTAATATTATTTAAAGCTAATGATATACTCGCTTTTGGGAAGGTATTAGTATGAATAAATTTTTCTACTTTAGTTTGAGCTTGAGAAATTGTCAAACCACCTACTTGTATAATTCCAACTGAAGGTATAAATAAATCTCCTGTTGGCGTGATTACTATTGATAAAGTTATATTTTCATTTGTTATAATACTCAAACCAATTTGATCTCCAGGACCAAGGATATAATCATCTGGCGAGATCTGATTTGCTAATATGAAAATTTCATCATGGCTAAATACCTGTTCTATCTCTTCATCCTCAAAGTTAAGTTTAGGATTATTTAGTAATAATTCTTGCTGAGAAAACATTAAACTTATTAATATAATTATAATAGTTATTCTTTTATTATGGTTCATTATTTTTTTATAACCTTTAAATCAGTCAATATGGTTTAATAAATTTACATTAAAGTTAATATTTATAATTAAATTTATAATAATCCAAATTTCTTTCTTAAATACCATTCGATAGATAGTAAAATAATAATTATCCACCAATAGTCTTGAAATGAAAATACATTATAATTTATTTTAACTTCTTTATATTTTTGTTTTAAATCAATTCTATTCAATACTGTTTCCAATGCGTTAATATTAGAATATGTTCCATTAGTTTTTTGAGAGATAGCCATTAAAATATTTTGTTCTTGTATTAAATCTTTATATTCTATTTTTAAATCATTAACTTTAATATTTATATAATTACTTTTGAGCTCTGAACCATCATTGAGATTAATCAGTGAATATATTTTATAATTACCTGGTTCACTAAATTCTAATTCACTTCCCCATTTATTATTTTGATTGTTATTAGTTTTAAATTTAAGTGTATCTAAATATTGATCGATACTATATATTTCAACATTATCAACATAAATATTTTTATTATAAAACATAATATCAATTTTTATTTTTTCAAAAATACTAATTCTATTTTTATCAACATTGATTGTAAATAATTGATTCCCTTTGTAATAATTTTTTAGGATAACTGAATTAATTAAATTTTTAAATAATTTAGATTCATTTGTTTGTTTTAATTTAAAAAATATACTTGACAAATTAGGAATGGCAATAATATTAAATCCCTCATTATCAGTAATTATTGCTTTATTATCAATAAATTCTAAAATGTTCTTTTCATTCTTCCACAAAATATTTCTTTTTATAGGAGGAAATTTTTTGATTCTAGTTTTACTATTCTTTTTTATATCAATTTTAATTTCTTCCTCTATACCCACTAGTTCGAAATCAATTGTTCCAATGTTTTTTCTAATCAATTCTGCAGAACTTAAATTAGATTGAGGTCCTTCAAAATATAAAATACTTATATTTTTTGTTTTGCTAAAATCAATTACCTTCTTTAAAAAAAATTGATCATTAGCATTAATAGGAAAGTCATCAAGGATTATTATATTGGGATCACATTCAGCATAATAATTTTCAGATTGATTCCAATCATTATTATTAATTCTAAACTGATGATCTACTAAAAAGTTATTATTATCCAAAATTATCGACTTAATTAAAGGTGTATTTGAAGATACAGATCCTGATATTAAAAGTACTTTATCCTTATTAATTTTGCGATCTATATGCAAAGTATACATATTATTATCTTTATTAACTTCATTAATTATTGGAGTGATTTCTACAAAATTATTATCTGTAATAGAATTAAGTGCTAATTGGACATCAAAGACTTTTGTACCACTTGAAGCAGCGTTTATTTCAATTTTTTCTTGATATATGTTTTCTCCTAATTCATTA
>CAYFHL010000064.1:0-7271 GCA_964342955.1 uncultured bacterium | reverse complement strand
AGAGTTTGAAGAATATTTAGAGTTTCCAAAAGGAGATCCTAGAGAACCAATGACAATGGATGATTTAGAAAACAAATTCAATTCATTAGTTGCTGAAAAATTTGATTCTAATCAAAAAAATAAATTAAAAGAAAATATTTTTAATTGCGAAAACATGTCTGCATCTGAATTCATGGAAAACCTAAATATTTAATTATCTATTTCAGTGTTTGATCACTCATTTTTTCAATGCATTAGTTGTAGCAAAAAGTATGATATTAATAAAATAAAATATCAATGTGAATGTGGAGACCTTCTAGAAGTAAAGCATGATTTTAATATTTCCATTCCTGATCCAAAACAATGGAAAACTGATCTTAATAAAAATCTAAGTGATGTTGCATTTTTTAGATATAAAAAAATACTCTTCCCTTCATTATCTGATCATAGTATTATTACTCTTCAAGAAGGAGATACACCTCTATATGATGTTTCTTACTTATTTCCTAATTTTGGCTATCTAAAGCTTAAACATGAAGGGATGAATCCTACGCTTAGTTTTAAAGATCGTGGTATGGTTGCGGGGGTCTCTTGGGCGAACCAGATTGGATGTAAAATTGTAGCTTGTGCTTCAACAGGAGATACTTCTGCTGCTATGGCCGCTTACGCTGCTAGAGCAAAAAATATGAAAAGCATTGTATTGTTGCCAGATGGGAAAATTTCTCCTGAACAACTTGCACAACCTATATCTTCTGGAGCTTTGACTATTGGTATTAAAACTGATTTTGATGGTTGCATGAAATTAGTAAAAGAAATTACAAAAAAACTTAACATATACCTTTTAAACTCAATGAATCCTGTGCGAGTTGAGGGACAAAAAGCAATCGGTATTGAGACACTACATCAATTGAACTGGGAAGTACCTGACTGGTTTGTTATACCTGTGGGAAATGCAGGTAATATTTCTGCCCTTGGTAAAGGGTTACGTGAACTCTTTGACTTAGGCATTATTAATAAACTTCCTCGTATAGCTGGAATTCAAACAATTAATGCCTCCCCAATGTATGATAGCTATAAAATGAACTTTAATGAATTAGTTCCCAAAAAAGCTAAAACTAGTAAAGCATCTGCAATACAAATTGGTAATCCAGTCAGTTATAAAAAAGCTGTTAATGAACTAAAATTTTTCAATGGGGTAGTTGAAATAGTAACTGAGCAGGAACTAATGGATTGGAAAGCATATATTGATAAAATAGGTATATCAATTTGCCCTAATAGTGCAGTAGCTGTTGCAGGAACAATGAAATTAGAAAAATTGGGAATAATTAAAAAAGGGAATCAAGTTGTTACTATACTAACAGCCCATGGTACTAAATTTTCAAAAACTATTGTAGACTATCATAATCAATCCTCTAACAAATATTCAAATAAAACAAAAATTATTGATAATGATTTAAAAACATTGGAAGAAGCTATTATATCATGAACTCGGTAAAAGTTTTCTCTCCAGCAACAATTGGTAATATTGGTCCTGGATTTGATGTTTTAGGGCTTGCTATATGCGACTTAGGCGACATAATAGAGGCTAGTATTATTAATGAAAATAAAATTATTATTGAAAATATTATCTCTAATGATTCAAATATTCCAAATGACCCATCAAAGAACACTGTTAGCATCGCAGCAAAAAATGTTTTAGACTTAATTAAAACTAATAAAGGAGTTAGTTTTAAAATTAAAAAAGGAATTCCATCTGGAGGTGGTTTAGGCAGTAGTGCCGCATCAGCAGCAGCCGGTGCTTTTGCTACTAATTTATTATTTGGGAATATACTTTCTGACCAACAAATTTTAGAATCTGCAATGGAAGGAGAAAAATTGGTAAGTGGTAGCTATTTTGCTGATAATGTTGCTCCAGCTCTTTGGGGTGGCGCAACACTCACTCAATCATTAAATCCATTAGTGGTTTCAAAAATTGGTTCTATTGATGAATTAGTCATTATTGTAATTACTTCAAAAATACAACTTTTAACTCAGGATTCTCGTAAATGTTTACCTAAAACAATCAATTTAAATGATTTTGTATTTAACATGTCTAATACAGCCAGCATTACTGCTGCTTTTTGTAAGAATGATTATTCATTATTAAAAGAAGCTTTAAAAGATAAAATTATAGAACCTGCTAGATCAAAGCTAATTCCAGGATTTAAAGATATAAAGGATGTAGCTATAAAATCTGGAGCAGATGGGTTAGCAATTAGCGGTTCAGGACCAACTTTATTTGCCATCACTAATTCTAAAGAAAAAGCGCAGACAATTGAAAAAGAACTATCTAATATTTTTTTGAAAAATAAGCTTGAATGCTCTACTTTCATTACTACTTGTAGTACTAAAGGGACTACTCAACTTTATTAAATTTAAAGGATAAATTTATGAATAAAATGATCCATTCTGATGCACTTTTTTCTAAAGATAGAGCCTATCGATATGCTTTGTGGAGAATTTGGGATAAATCATTACCTAAAATTTTATTTATTGGTTTAAATCCTTCGACTGCAAATGAAATCAAAGATGATCCAACTAATAGGAGATGTAAACGATATGCATACGATTGGGGATATGGTGGATATATTATGAGTAATATTTTTGCTTATCGATCCACTGATCCAAAAAAATTAAAAACAATTAATGATCCAATTGGCCCTAAAAATAATTATTGGTTAAAAAAATTAAATAAAGAAGCAACCTTAACAATTGGTGCATGGGGAAATCATGGTACGCTACTTAATCGTGGGAAAAAAGTAATAAATATAATAGATGAATTATATTGTCTTAGAATTACAAAAGAAGGTCACCCCTCCCACCCACTTTATTTACCAAGTAATCTAAAACCTATCATTTTTAAATAATTTATGAAAAAAGTTTTAGTTACAGGTGGATCTGGCTTTATTGCTTTACATTGTATTGCAGAACTATTGAAACAAAAATATTTTGTTAGAACTTCTATTAGATCAATGGAACGTAAAAAAGAAATATTACGTAGTTTATCTATCGTAACTAAAATAAACAATAATATAGAATTTTGTGAGTTAGATCTATTAAAAGATGATGGATGGAATGATGCTGCAAAAGGCTGCACATATGTTCTTCATATAGCTTCACCAATATTAACTAAAAACCCAGATCCAGATGCACTAATCAAACCTGCAGTTGAAGGATTAAAACGTGCTTTAAATAGCTCTATAAGAAATAATGTAGAAAGATTTATTATGACATCATCAATTGCAGCAATCGCAAGAGGGACTACAAAAGAATCGTATGATGAGAATGATTGGTCAAATATAAATTCAAAAACAATCAATTCTTATTCAATAAGTAAAACTCTAGCTGAAAAAACATTATGGAATCATTTAGATAAACTCCCAATTGATAAAAAAATTGAGGCATGTACAATTAATCCAACTTTTGTTATTGGTAGATCATTAAGTGATGACATTGGATCTTCAAACCTAGTTATAAAAAAAATTATGGATGGATCAATACCTTTTCTACCTAAATTAAGTTTAGGAATTGTAGATGTGAAAGATGTTGCAAAAATGCATATTAAAGCAATGACAACTCCTACAGCAAAAAATAAGCGATTTTTATTATCTACAAAAAATATATGGTATAGTGATGTTGCAAAACTGCTTAATAATAACGGATATAAAACTCCCCAAATAACAGCTCCAAATTTTTTAATTAAACTTTTCGCATTATTTAATCCTCTAGTCAGACCGTTTGTTAAATCTTTAGGAGTAGAAGAAAAATATATCAATAAACAAGCAAAAGAGATATTAAATTGGGAACCATCGAGTATTGAACAATCAATTTTATCAGCAGCAAAACAAATTAGCGAATTAAATAAAAAAGCCTCATAGTACTATGAGGCTTTTAAATGGCGGAAACGTGTGGGGATCGAACCCACCTCTCGGTTTAACCCGAGACAACGGCTTTGAAGGCCGTGGTGCCCACCAGGGTCACATTCGCTTCCTAAACTTATCTAATTTTCTTCAGAAATAGGGCGATAATGAATACGATTACAATTAGGGTTATCACACTTATATGCTTCCATTTCTGGTCTATCGGTAGCATAAAATTCAACTATCCCCCATATTGAAAAACTAATAAATACTAATAATCCAATATATATAACCCCTTTTAAAAATGAAGAATTTGCTGCAAGACCATCCTGTCTTTTTCCGCAACAATTCTTAAATTTTTTTCCACTACCACACGAACAGTTATCATTTCTTGATATTTTCATATCTATAGATTAAAATAAAATAATGTTGTATAGCAATAAAATAAGATAGCTAAATTTTAAGATAAATAATGACTTAAATTAATCTATAAGAGGATACTATATTGAATAATTCAACAACTAATGTTCATAATGCTATAAACGAAAAAGTTAGAGATTATGAACCAAATTCTAAAGATAGAAATAACTTGAAAAATAAACTTGATGAAATGTCTAGTCAAAAGTATAAAATTCCAGTTATTATCGATGGTAATGAAATTTTTACTAATGAAACATCGTTTTGTTTAAAACCACACAATCATAAAGATATCTTAGCAACATATCATAAATCAGATTCTAATGAAATTAAATTAGCTATTGAAAGCTGTAATAATGCATGGGCTTCTTGGTCTCAAACTACTTTATTAGAAAGATGTGAAATATTTCAGCGAGCAGCTAAATTACTCGCAGGTCCTTGGAGAGATACAATTAATGCTGCCACGATGTTGAATCAAAGTAAAAATGTGTATCAAGCAGAAATAGATTCAGCTTGTGAACTAATTGATTTTTTTAATTTCAATGTAAAGTTTGCTCAAGAAATCTATAATAATCAACCATTAATCTCTCCAGAAGGAATGAAAAACTATCTAGAATATCGTCCGCTTGAAGGTTTTGTTTTTGCAGTCACACCATTTAATTTTACCTCAATTGCTGGAAATCTGCCTACTGCACCAGTTCTTATGGGCAATGTAAGTATATGGAAACCAGCATCTTCATCTGTTTATTCAAATTACTTTATAATGAAACTTCTTGAAGAAGCAGGACTTCCTGATGGCGTAATTAATTTTTTACCTGGTTCGGGTAGCAAAATTGGTAATCCTATAGTTAGTAATACTCATTTAGCTGGTGTTCACTTTACTGGTTCAACTAAAGTTTTTCAAGGGATGTGGAGCCAAATTGGTAATAATATTGCTAATTATAAAACTTATCCTCGTATTGTTGGTGAAACAGGTGGCAAGGATTTTATTTTAGCACATCCTAGTGCAAATAAGGAAGCTTTAGTTACAGCAATGGTTCGAGGTGCTTTTGAATATCAAGGTCAAAAATGCTCAGCTGCATCAAGATGTTATATACCCGAAAATATTTGGGATGAAATTAAAGATCAATATATTAGTGAAGTTAAAAGTATTAAAATGGGAGACGTTGAAGATTTTTCAAACTTTATGAATGCTGTGATTGATGAAAATGCATTTGATTCAATCGTATCATATATTGATTATACAAAAAATTCAAATAATTCTAAAATTATTACTGGTGGTAATTATAATAAAAAAATTGGATTTTTTATAGAACCAACAACAATTGTTACTTCAGACCCATACTTTAAAACTATGGTAGATGAAATTTTTGGACCCGTTTTAACAATATATGTTTATAATAACTCTTGGAAAGATATTTGTAAAATTGTAGATAATACATCTCCCTATGGATTAACTGGTGCAATATTTGCAGAAGATAATGACGCTCTTAAATATGGAACCAAAAAACTAGCATTCTCTGCAGGTAATTTTTATATTAATGATAAACCAACTGGAGCTGTAGTTGGTCAACAACCATTTGGCGGCAGTAGAGCTTCAGGAACAAATGATAAGGCAGGGTCTCCATTAAATCTTTTAAGATGGATATCACAAAGAACTATAAAGGAAACATTTAATCCTCCCAAGAATTATAAATATCCTTTTATGAAAGAGAAATAGTTGATGAAAGTATCTATATATTCTGAAATAAATAGATTAAAATCGATAATAATTCATTATCCTGGATATGAACATTATTTTATGACTCCAGATAGTTTAAACGAATTTATAACAAATGATGATCAAATTATTCACAATCCAAACTATTTACTATTTGATGATTTAATTAGTCCTAATAAAGCTAAAGATGAACATAATCAATTAAGGTGGATAATAGAATCATTTATTGGTAAAAATAATTGTTTTGAATTTGTAGATTTATTAAAAGATGTTTTAAAAAACATAAAATGTAAAAAAGGATTAATTGATGAGTGTTTAAAATTAGAAAATAAAAATAATCAAACTAATTTTTCAAATGAACAAATTCAAGAATTACATTCAATTGATATCGATGAATTATTATTTATTTTATTAACAGGTCGACAAAAAAATAATATTCAAAAAATTTATTTTAAGCACCCAATACCTAATTTGATTTTTACTCGAGATATTGCTGCCATTATAGGAAATACAGCTTTATTAACATGGGGACATCATAATGTTAGAAAAAGAGAAAATATTTTGACAAAATATATTTTTTATCACCACCCTTTATTTAAACAAATAAATAAATATAATTTCCACGCAGAACATCCAGATTTGTCTGTTGAAGGTGGAGATATTATTATATTAAATAGTGAAACAATATGTATCGGAATTAGTGAAAGGACCTCGTCAGATACAGTAAATGCTTTATTGCCTTTATTCTATAAAGAAGGATTTAAACGCATATATGCGATTGACTTACCTAAATGTCGATCTATGATGCATTTAGACACAATTTTTAATCGAATAAGTCATAAACATGTTGTTGTATTCCCTCCTATATTTATGAATAATAATAAAATGTTAATATACAAAGTTAATAAAGGTGAAAATTTAAATACAGCTCAAACGATAAGAGATAATTTCTTATCTATATTGAAATCTGATGGAATAAAACTAAATCCAATTAAATGTGGAGGTGAGCAAGAAATCAATCAAGTTAGGGAGCAATGGACTGATGGAGCAAATTATTTTACAATATCTCCAGGTATCATAATAGGATATGAATGCAACTACTATACAATCGCTGCTTTAAAGGAGACTGGATTTACATGCATTCAATCTGATGAATTTTTGCTCATTTTGATGGCTTGTTGTCCATTTTGATTGCATTTTGTTCATTTTTATATCATTTTTTTCATTTTTATTGATTTTTTCTTGGATTTCGAAAA
>CAYFHL010000063.1:2570-7578 GCA_964342955.1 uncultured bacterium | reverse complement strand
GCGGAGAGTACGTGATTTGAACACGTGCACGCCTGTTACGGCGTGACGGATTAGCAATCCTCTGCATTACATCAGTTTATTAGAGGAGAACTACTACTCTTATAGTCTATGGTGTCCAAGTATTTAGTCTTTTGGGGATTAAGGTTGATTTCCCAAATTAGATTTATTAAATTGTCATAACACGTTATATAATAAAGGGGAGGTTATTATTAACATGAAGTATATTTTATCAAGTCTAATTATTTTCTCATTCTCATTTTTATTTTCCTATCCAAGTACTCTATATGTCCCTTATTCAATCACTTTAGATGATTTATATCAGTTAAAGAATCAATATCCTGAATGTTTTGAGATAGCTCAGCCACATATTAAAAATTCTGGACCAGCGGAATTAGCTGCAATCGTATATAATGAAATATCTAAAGTAACTACTCTAAATTTCACTCTTGATGAATTTCAATCCTTCATGAAAAAGGAAGGGAGATATGAGATAAAACATCTTATTGATGAGTCTGTACCAAATATTACATGGAGAGATTGGGGGTTTACAAACTCACCGATGTTGACATTAGATGAATATGTAGCTAGGTATGGGACTTCTGATGTAGAAAATTTTGAAGCTAACCCTGATGCTATGTACTTTAGAATGGAACCACATAATAATAGCTCTAGAGAAAACGAGGTATTAATGTATCAGAATATTACCGTAACACTGTATATGGATCCCTTCCCAGAAGAAAATTATATACAAATTTATAATTCACACTACGATTTAACACCTGAAGACGGAGGAGCGTGTAATCCATCATACATGTATGGAACGGGGAATTACATAAACACTGTGGGGTTTTGGGGCCCTGAAGATGGTGCGAGTCCTTTTATTAATGGAAAAGTAATGGAAGCTCATGAACCTGTGTTCTTATATGACCCTAATCAAGATAATTATACTGGAAATTATCCATATCTTGATCTTAGTGAATACGATGGAGGGATGAATGCTTTTTCTGACCCATATCAGCTAGCTCCACTTGCTCTTGATCATAATTATAGTGATATGCTTCTTGTAGGGCCACCATGTGATCATCTACCCTTGTATGATAATAGTTCTGATGAAGGTGATACACTTTTTCCTGAGAATGGATGGATCTTCATTCATGGATTTTCACAAGCAGAATATGATGATGATCAAAACGAAAAGCACGAAATGGTTTTGAGTGTACCAGTAAATAGCATAACAGCTGTCCGTTTTGTTGATACTGCAGGTGATGGTATACAGAATGCATGCTCTCTTACAGACGACTGTGGGACGTTTAATTTAGAAAATGATGATTATTGTAGTTCTTGCAGTGATTTGGTGGATCTTATTAATGATTGTAGCAGTGGGGAACCTTATCAAGATGCAAGAGAGACTAAACAGAATATATATTTAGGTGATACAATAGGCCATCCATATTTAGATGTTGTTGTTTATAGTGCAGGTGAAATTTACAGCCCTCATACTATCTGGGAAGGATATCATAGCTCTTCACTATCACATTTCACACCGGGGTTATACGGTAATGCTCAGCCTCATTATGAAAACTCTAACTATAATTTTATATATAGAATGTGTTGTGAAATATCAGAAGAAAATAACTCATTCCCACCTCAAGCTTGTGCCGTTATTGATTGTCAGGGTAATATAGAAAATCCATATGGACTAATAAATGAGCCTGAAATACTAGAGGATAATCTATTTTGGGTGGAATATGATGCAATCACAGGAGGGCTTTTATATACATGTTCTGGTGAATCAACATATACTGGAACAGATCATAGATGTAATGATTTATGCAGCAATTGCATCCCAAAGCATATTAGTAGTTCCTTCGAAACTTGCCAAGACCAAGCATCTAATGGTGGGAATTGTATTGCAAGAGATTTTACCCCCTCTAATTTTTTGGATGATGTAAGTATACCAACGGATATAACATATGAAGTAATGACAGGAGGTGACAGCGAAGTTTGGTGGAGTCAATCTGAGGAGGGACAGGTTTTATTATATGCGGCTAATATTGCAATAAGTGCTGCCATACCCTGGGGTTCCCTGACTGGGCCTTTTGGACCGATAGTTGAAGCAGGTTATACTGGTGATTTTCCTTCTTTAACGGAGGCCATTCTCTTTGTTTTTGGTTCCCTTTCAGATTTCATTATGGGGAGTCAAGTGCCATGTGGAATGGATAACCAATTAAATAGGATTAGTGGTGATTTTGGTATTGAGGTATTATATGCATGGTCCGCAGGGTGTCCTAATGGATATGCTCAAAGTAGTAACCACGGATATTGCCAACCTATGTATGGATGCAATGATCCAGAAGCATGTAATTATAACTCTAGGTTACTTCCAGAAAATGCTGATAGCTCTCTGTGTATTCCTAATACATGTGAATATAATGTTGATATCTCAATAGATGATTGGAGTGATTCTGACCTTCATAAACCTATTAGTTCTTGTGGTTATGCAAATTTTATAAATCCCACTACATCTATAGCAGAACAATTAATAGTGATTAATGATATTAAACAAGATTTATTAGCTAACGAATCTAATTGTTATTGTCTAGGGACTTGTGATTGTAGTTTAGAAGTGGGTGGTATGAGTTACATGGATTATTGTGGTGAGTGTATTGATTATGATACATTTAATCCTTCTACCTCATCTAATGAAATATCAACATGTAGGATTCCTTTTAAAGACTATACTCAAAACTCTTACGATACAATACTTAATAATTCAAACTTCAGTTCTATATTTACAGTAGATATAGATAATGATAGTGATCTTGATATCCTTTTTGGTGGTCTAGATGGAGTTAGTTTGTTTACGAGTGCTGGTTCTATTTCATATGATCTAGAAACTATATTTTCTGAAATGCCAATGATTCCACTTTTTACACATAATCAGACGAATAATAGTGGAACAAATATCAAATCAATATTTTCAGCAGATATGGATGGTGATTATCATATGGATGTGCTTGCTGGAGGTGATTCTGGTATTTATTTATGGAAAAATTTGGGACAATATCCAGTGTCATCATCGATTTCTAATATAGCTTGGGATCCAATTAGCAATAGAATTGTAAAATCTATAATTGCATTAGATTTAGATGGTGATATTGACATAGATATTATTGCTGCTGGTGATTTTGGTATTGTTTGGTATGAGAATAATGGGGATATAAACCCAACTTTTAGTGAACATACCATCACCAATACTGGTGCCACATCTTTATCTGGAGAAGATGTAAATGGTGATGGTGCTAGCCGTTTGGATCTACTTGCTATTGGAAATAATGGGGAAGTTCGTTTGTATCAAAATGACGGTTCAACAACCCCAGATTTTAGCGAACAATTAATTTGTTCGAACTGTGCCCTATCTTCTATTGTTCCTGCAGATTTAGATAGTGATGGTGATATTGATGTGCTTACTAATACAGAGAGGGGCTGGCGCTGGCATGAAAATAATGGGTTAATAAATCCAACTTTTAGTACTTCAAGTGAATATAACTATGAGCTTTACCCATGTACTACTCATAATACTTTTGTATCTGTAACAGATATAGATATGGATGATGATTTAGATGTGGTTTATGGTCATGGTTGGTATAGAAATGAGAGTCAAGCAAATCAATTTTCATATTTAGGGTCTGGTAATAGCTGGGATGGAACTTATTCTTCAGATTGTTCTTCTAATATTTATTTACAACATGTTGCAGATATAGATAACGATGGGGATGATGACGTCCTGAATTTCACATCCTCTAATTCTGGCTATTTTGAAAATAGAATTGGTCATATATGTCCAGAGGGGTGGGATGATTGTGGCGTCTGTGGAGGTGATGGCTTATCATGTGTATCCGTTATTCAAGGTGATGTAAATCTTGATTATACAGTTAATATTATGGATATAATAATGCTGGTAGATTATATGTTTTTTCTAATAGAGCTTTCAACTGAACAATTTTTAAATGGAGATATTAATTTAGATAATACAATTAATATTTCTGATGTCATAATGGTAGTTGATATTATTCTTGGAAATCTTGATAGAAATAATAATCTTGTGGAAAATATAAATGTATATAAAAATAACAATGGTTTGTACATAGAGGAATCTGGATTTGTAGCATTTGATGTAACAATTTCTCATGATGAAGATTTTAATTTCACTCTTACAGAAGAAAGTTTTTTTGCATCCTCAAAAACAGATGATAAAATAACTCGAATAATAATAGCAGATCCTAAATCTACTATGTTATTTGAAACAAATGGGGAGTTTGAAATTGACGAGATAATAGCTGTAACATCAGGAGGTGCTATTGTTAATGTGAATATGGATTTTATTCCAAGTGAGTTTTCATTAGCCGCACCTTATCCTAATCCATTTAATCCATCAACAACAATTGATTTTACATTACCTCTACAGGTAGATGTTTCTTTAATCATATATGATTTGAGAGGTGCGGTAGTAGAAGAAATACTTGTAAATAAAAATATGAAACCTGGATTTCATTCAGTTAAATGGCATGCAGGTAATTATGCTAGTGGCCCGTATTTTGTAAGAATGATTGCAGGTGATTATCATAAAACACAAAAAATGATGGTGGTAAAATAAATGAATACAAAAAAAATATTCTATATCCTTTCGACCATAATATTTATGAATTTTAGTTATAGTCAGCTTTTGGATGACTGTGTGGATGATTTATTTAACAATGGGCCCTATTCATTCTGGGATGCTTTTGCACTGTGTAACAATTGTGCAACAGAAGGTATTTACTCGGCATGCATGGATGCTTGTGAAGATGGATCAGATTCAGTATGTGAGTTTATAGAAGATTGGACAGGGCAATGTTGGACGGGTATTATATGGAGTTCTTTGGATTGTGCTGGTAATTGTAATGGTGGCGCTGAACTGGATGTTTGCGGTGTTTGTAATGGTGATAATACTACCTGTGAATCTGGG
>CAYFHL010000063.1:0-2470 GCA_964342955.1 uncultured bacterium | reverse complement strand
TGAACTGGATGTTTGCGGTGTTTGTAATGGTGATAATACTACCTGTGAATCTGGGTTGCAGACTTTATGTCTTGAACTGAATAATTGGAATGTTTGTATAGATGCTTGTGAAGCTGGTTATAGCTGGGCATGTAATCATGTTGAAGAAAATAGTCTTAATGATGATTGTTGGACGGGTAGTGAATGGGGTTTTTTCGACTGTGCTGGTAATTGTAATGGTGGCGCTGAACTGGATGTTTGCGGTGTTTGTAATGGTGATAATACTACCTGTGAATCTGGGCTGCAGATTTTATGTCAAAGTTTGGATAATGTTGATATGTGTATGTCAGCTTGCGAGGCTGGTTATGATTGGGGATGTTATCATTATATTCAATTAATGGATGATCTTGTTCCAGGTATTTGTTTTAACTGGCAAGAATGGGAAGTCCAATTACTAGATGTATTAGGTTGGTGTTGTGATCCTTCTACATTTGATGATTGTGGTGAGTGTAATGGTCCAGGAAGTTCTGAATATTGGTTTGATAGTGATAGTGATGGACTCGGTTTTGGAGATTCTTGGCCATATTGCCATTTTAGTGTCGAAGAGGGATGGGTTGGTAACAATGATGATCTCGAGCCAAATTGTACGACTAATGATACAGATGACTGCGGTGTTTGTGCTGGTGGCAATGCTAATAAAGATTGTAATGGAGATTGTTGTGGTGGTACACCAAATGATGTAGCTGGATGTGGTGCTATTCTTGATGATTGTGGTGAATGCTCTGGAGGAAATAGTGGGTATACCTTTAACTCTAGTGATTTGGGGTGTGGATGTAATCTCTTAGAGCCTGGAATTTATTGTGAGGATTTAGATGCAGATGGTATTGGCTCATATCCACCTACCTATTATTGTTCAGAGTTAGGAAACTCAACAAATAATACTAATACAGAGATTGTACCTAATGATAATTGGATTTTAAATAGCTGCAATGATCCTGAGCCATGGTGTTATAATGAAAGTTCAACTGATTTAAATATAGATGATTGTGGCATATGCGGAGGAGATGGTTCCGACTGTGCCAATGATGATTTCAATGATGATTTAGGCTGTGGTCCTGGAAATGACATTTGCTTTGATATTAGTAACATAAATGGCACTGCTGGAACTTTAGATATTACTTATAAAAGCAATGTTCCTGTATCTGGATTTCAACTTGAATTTGGTTTTTTAGATTTTTCAGATATATCTTCTATGAATAATATATTCCACGATTCAGATGGGAATGTAATTTCTTCCCTTGACGAAGCACTTAATTTGCAATTGGGCAATAATATAGTGATTGGATATTTTGATACTAATAGTTTTTTGCCTGCTGGTGAAGGAACATTACTATCACTTATATTTGAACCTTCAAGTGATATGCAAATTGTCCATTTGTCAGAATCGATTGTAGGTTATTCTGGAGGAATAGAATATAATTCTTCCTCTTTGATGCCAGGGGAATGTAGTGATCCTCAATGGAATACTGTGGATGAATGTTTAGGATATGATTATGAAAATTGCAATAATCACAGCTGCGGAATTTGCTATTATAATCATTCATTTGATAATGATTATCTCGGCTGTATAGAAGCTTATATGGAGGAAAATAATTTTTCATCATCAGATATTTATGATTGTTATAGTCCGGGATGTATTTATATGCAATGGCGTTCTTTATCTGCTCTAAATACTTGGGTCGGCCCTGGTTTTGCATTAATACATCCATGTGCTAATTTTGATTGTGAAGGTGTATGTGGTGGAAGTGCCTCATTTGATTTATGTGGTCTTTGTAATCCTCCAGCCACTCAGATGATTTGTGGTTGTTGTCCAACATATGATTTTTATTCGGAGATCTCTTCAGAATACTATCCTAATCCACATCTATTAGAAGGTAATTGTGAAGATGGAAGTGCTTGTATACCTCACGCTGAAGGATTATGGACCCCTGCTCTCTTATTTGGTTATTGTTCTGGTAGTGGTCATATTTGTGAGCCTCAATTACATATTGATGAATGTACATTTGATGAAGGTAATTCATGGCTTTTAACTTCTGAATCTTGGGGAAATTCTTGGGAGTGGCCTGATCAAATTTGTGATGGAGGCTGTTTAATAGATGACTGTTCATATGATTGCACAAGTTGGCAAGAGGAAAATGTAGACGAATGTGGCATCTGCGGAGGTCCTGGAGCAGTGTATGATTGTGGTTGTTCTGATGATATACCAAGTGGTGCATGCGACTGTGATGGTAATGTAGAAGATTGTTCAGGTGAGTGTGGTGGAGATGCAAATCTCGGTGACTTGAATCAAGATGGAGCTATAAATATTATAGATGCTGTTGCACTGGTTAATACAATATTGGGTATCAGTGAAGAATTATATGTTTGCACAGACTATAATCAAGATGGATATTCAGATGTAATTGATGTCATTGCAATTGTTAATTCAGTG
>CAYFHL010000062.1:0-7601 GCA_964342955.1 uncultured bacterium | reverse complement strand
GGAATAATTTTTTCTGATTTAGTATCCTTGCGATCCGAATATGAAAATACATGCAAATATGATAAATTTAATAATTTTATTAATCTTATTGTTTTATTAAAATCTTCATCTGTCTCTCCTGGATACCCAACAATTACATCTGAGCCGATACATGCATCAGGCATATAAAACTGAATTAATTTGATTTTTTTTATAAATAATTCACATAAATACCGCCTCTTCATAGATTTTAATATTTCATTTGATCCAGACTGCAATGGTATATGAAAATGAGGAAGAAACGTTCTTGAATTTGCTATAAATTTAACAATATTTTCTGTTAGTAAATTTGGCTCAATTGATGAAATTCTATATCTTTTAATATTTTTTATTTTATCTAGTCCTTTAATTAAATCAAAAAATGTTTCACCCGTATCGCTACCAAATTCACCTATATTTACTCCTGTCAAAATAATTTCTTTAACGCCATTACTTGCAATTTTTTTGGCATTATATATAACATCCTTAATCATTCCACTTCTACTACTTCCTCTAGCTAACGGTATCGTACAATATGAACATGGATAGTTGCAGCCATCTTGAATTTTTAAAAAAGTCCTTACTCTATCTTCTCTAGAATAAGAAGGAAAAAATATTTTTGATTTTTCAATATTAGAATTAACTACTACAGTTTGTCTATCATTCAATGCTGTTTCAACATACTTTATTAAATTAAATTTTTGTTCTGTACCAACAACCAAATTTACACCGGGTATTTTACTAATTTCATCTGGGTTTAATTGGGCATAACAACCTATAATTACTATTATTGAATTAGGAGATAGACTTCGAGCTTGTCTAATTTTTTTCCTAGCTTTTCGATTTGCATTTTCTGTTACACTACAGGTATTAATAACATAAACATCAGCCCTATCATTAAATGATACTTTGGAATAGCCATTGATCGTAAAATCACTAGAAATTGTTGACATTTCAGCAAAATTTAATTTGCATCCAAAAGAATGAAATGCAATTGTTTTATAAGGCGAACTCATTTTTTTATTCAATATTTTTTTTCATAAGCCAATGCTGTATTTTATTAAATAAATTATGAGATTTATTAATAATTCTATATCCCTTGTTTTTATAAAATGATATTGCATTTTCTCTTGCATGAAGAATGATATGTTTACATTTCTTTTCTTTTGCTAAAAACTCTAACTCTTTAAGAACTTTACTGCCAAATCCCATACCTTGAAATTTATTCTCAACAGCCATAAATCTAATTTGCGCATTTGAATCTGAATTTATTTGTAATCTCCCAATAGCAATTGGCTCATTATTATCATTCACTATCATCCTGTGTATACTGCTCTTATCTAAATAATCTCTTTCACTTTTTATAGGTTGCAACAAAGGTCTTCTTAAAACTTTCCATCTCAAATAAAAATATTTTTCATATTCTTCACTTGTCTTTGGTTCAATTAATTTCATAAAACACTTATTTTCTAAACTGCTTTCTTTACAGGGTTTGAACCATCCTTTGCACTACACTCTTCCCATAAATAACACCAATTACATAGCATTGACTCTTTAGGTAATATTTTTTTTTCAGATGTTTTTACTAGAATTTGATCAACTAATTTAATAATTTTTTTTCTTAGTACTTTTAGCTCTTCTCTTGTATGCAATACTGTAATTTCACTACCTGAACGCAGAAAGTGCCATTTTAATTCTATCTCATTAACTTGACCATAATTTTGTTCAACTGCAATTTGATAGAGTGCAAGCTGGATATCATTCATTGCTTGTCTTTCAGTTTTCACACGTTTTGAAGTTTTATAATCATGCACTATCCATTTACCTGGGCCAATAAAATCTAATCTATCAATAATTCCTCTAAATTGATATTTACCTATAAGAAAATTTAGTTTAATTTCAGTTCCTTCTACCATTTGATCAAAACTAGGTCCATATCTTCTAAAGTAATTTGAAATACATCTCTTACCAATTGAGTAATAATAATCTGTTGATTTTTTTTTGTCTGCAATATGAATTTCAGAATGCCAATTTTCTAGCCAAAGTTCATCAAATTTTTTACAAAAACTATCAAATGTAAGGTATGGTTTAGTCCTATTTTCTGGTTTGTATAACCATTCCATAGCGTCATGCACTCTTTTCCCCATAAATGCCTCAATACTTTCATTTTTTTTTCTTACTCCATCTAAATAAATTATTTTATATTGTTCTGGACACATTTTGAAAGTATTAATCTGAGAATATGAAAAAATATTAGTTTTATTTGATTTGCCTCCTAGTATATCAGTAATTATTTTTAACATCTAGTTGATTTCCCGAATAAGTTCATAATTATCTAGCATTTCATTTACAGCAAAAATAAATTCTTTTCCATTTGCATATTTCCATATTTCATATTTTCTATCCTGTTGATTATCATAAGAGTTATTTATTGAGTCTGGTGGTCCATATATTATATATATTCGCCCACGATCAGTTCGCCAGCCTGGTATTAATCCAGAAAAATCTTTATTAACAGAACTAACACGTTTGTTTAATTGAACTAATAATTCATTTACTTTAGAATCAACAGTTGGGTCCTTCATCACCCAGAATTTTTCTAAGTATTTAATTTTATTCTCGATATCAAGTTTTTTAAATTCTTGCCTTTCTTCATTTCCTAAAATATAGAATTCATGTACATCACAAATTTCAACTTTATCATTTGTCCAAAATGTCCTAAACTCATCATTAATATTAAATTTTATCCTTTGATCAAAACCATTAGTTCTCAATCCAATTTCAACCTGACCATGATATTCTTTTTTAATTGGTATTTGTATATCATAAATCTCATTTTCTTTTTTATTCATTATATTAACTAATCCAGAATCAATCTGAGAATCATCTTTAATAATAAAATAAATAATACTATCTAGATTTGATCGTTTTTTTTCTTTTTCTATCTCTTTATTATTTCCATTTAATATTTGACAAGTAAAATAAATAAATTCATCTTTATTTGAAATATAATCAGGAAAATATTGAAGTTTTCTATTTAATTTCCTGAAAGTTAAAAATTCACTTATACCAAAATTTTGTTTAATATTAATTTTTTCTTTTAAATGCCAATATTTTTGATGTTTTAAATCTTGTATATTTATATAAACCTTATAATCCCCCGGAAATAATCTTATATTTTTAATAAAATCAAATGTTCTGTTTTGATCACGCGTATCTTCATAAAATGATTCTGTAACTAATTGATCCCATGAGTTTCTATAAACCTGCTTATCATCCTGATTAGAAATATTAATTGTATAAGTTAGATTACTTAAAAAATGCTCTTTTTGTTTATTAAAAATAAAACTACTTTGATTTGCTCTAATAATCAGTAAAACATCAAGACTATCTGAATTTTGAGAATTAACTGAATTGTAGTATAGTTCTATACCTTTATCATTTATTTTTTCTTGTTTATTAATTTTGATTGTTGAACAAGAAAAAATGATTAATAAAAATACTATATTAATTAATCTTATCATGATATTTTCCCCAATTGTAAAATGCAATACCATTGTTTGTTAAAAACCACACCCATTCTCTATCACATTCCAAAGCATAAATTAAATCTCCTGGTACACCATCCAGCTTAGTATATTCCCATGTTTCTCCAGTACCAATATGAAAAAGTGTTATTCTATTAAGAAAACTAATCCAAATATAAGAATCACAGACTGCAAAGTCATAAACTGAATCCTTTATAATTTCTTCCTTATTATCAGTTATTAATAATAATTGATTATTGAGACCATAAATTTTATCATTTTTTATCTGTATTTTTTTTAAAATTTTATTTGAAATCAAATTATATCTATTAGTTTTTATATTATGTTTAAATAGACCTAGCATTGATGATATATATAAATGATTAGAATCTCTTTCTAAATCATAAATTTCAATAGATTCTAAATAATTAAATATTTTACTATTTGTTATAACAGGATCTTTATAATTTGAAAGGATATTAATTCCTTTTGATGTAGCGATATAAAGTAAATTTTCAAATTCGATCATATCCCATATAGCAGGATCATTAAGTCCATGTATCTTATTTAAATGCAACCAGTCATTTTTCTTAATATCATAAGTTAACAAGCCATCCATAGTAGCAATTAATAGTTGATTACCTTTTCTAAATAATTTATTTATATCAGTATTACTAATTAGATTTGATTCATTTGAATAATAATATTGCCAAGTATTATTATTTTCATTCCAACTTGTTAGGAATGGAGTTAATTCTTGTTTTTCTACATTACTAATATTCTTTCTCTTAAAAGAATTATCGGCAAACCACCAATTATTATGTTCATCAAAATATGCTACTAATAAATCATTGATTTGAATTCCAAATTTAATTATTTGTAATTTTCTAGTATAGGAATCTCCCCTCAAAATATATCCTTCTTGAGTTCCTACCCAAACATTTCCAATATAATCAATCCAGAAAACACTAGGATTAAGTGTTGTCCCATCTTTTCTATATATTTTTTCCAACCCTATATTCCAGTTATCGTCATCAATAACAAAGTCTGCAATTTTGAACTGATCTTTGTTTTTATTATTTACAGAATTCCATTCAATTAAATTTATTTCATCTATAGTAATATCAAATTGAACCTTATTACCATTAAATGGATTTATTTGAATATTCTGATTATAATATTTTACCCAAATATTTTGAGGTGAAATACCAATATCCATAATATTTGATGGTGAGTATATATCGTATTCATCAAAAGCTTTTTCCCTCCATATACTACTAATAGCAGATTTAAAGCTTACTCCTTCATTATTAATACACCAAAAATAATCCCTATATTTATCATAAATAAAAAATATTATCCCATTAAAATCAAACTGGGTTGATAAATTATAATCATACATTAAATCATTTATATTTTTATCATATTTATATACACCATTATCTGAAATAAAGTACAAATAATTATTATCTTCTGTTATTGCTTTTATTGATCCTAGAGAAGATAATATATACCAGTCATCAGGTTTATAAAAATAATTTTGACCTAACATTAAAGAAATATTAAATATTAATATTATTTTATATTTATTACTCACTATTTAAGTAATAAGCTCTTACCAAGCATTTCCTTAGGTATAGGAATATCTAAATAATCTAAAATAGTAGGCGCAATATCTGCCAGCTTACCTTTGCTTATAATTTCGTATTTTTTCTGATTAGAGTAAACTATAAATGGAACAGGAAGGGTGGTATGAGACGTATGAATTTCTCCAGTTTCTTCATCAACCATACTTTCTAAATTCCCATGATCTGCAGTAAGGAATATTGCGCATTCAGAATTTTTGATTTTGCTTAATAATTGTCCAATACATTTATCAATAGTCTCCATAGCTTTTATTGCAGCTTTTAAATTACCAGTATGTCCTACCATATCAGGGTTAGCATAATTTATTATTATAGCATTATATTTTTCTTCATCAATTACTTTACTAACTGACTTGGTAATTTCATTCGCACTCATTTCTGGTTTTAAATCATACGTCAATACTTGAGGAGAAGGTATTAAAATTCTTTCTTCTCCTTTAAAACAAGGTTCTCTGCCCCCATTTAAAAAATAAGTAACATGTGCATACTTTTCTGTCTCTGCGACCCTTAATTGTTTAAATTTATTTTTTGATAAAACTTCTGGAAAAGTATTGATAACTGGTTCATTATCAAATAATACTGGGAAGGTAAAGTCATTATGATATCTGGTCATAGATGTTAGCAAAAAGTTTATTTCTTTTGTATTAAATTTTTTAAAGCTTTTATGTTTAAATACGTTACAAATCTGCCTCATTCGATCAGCTCTAAAATTCATAGTCAAGAGTCCATCTCCTGATTTAATTGTAGAGGGACTACCTAAAACTTTTGGAGTTATAAATTCATCACTTATTTTATTAGAGTATGAAAATTCAATTGCTTTGTTAAAATCATTAAATTTTTCACCTACTCCATTTACATATAGATTGTATGCTTTTTCAATTCTATCCCATCTATTATCTCTATCCATAGCATAATATCTTCCACAAATGCTAGAAATTTTCCCCATTTTCATTTTTTTCAAATACTTATCAATTTTATTTAAATAACCTAAGCTACTTGAAGGGGATGTATCTCTACCATCTGTTATTGCATGAATTGATAATTTTTTAATATTATTATCTTTTGCTAATTTAATTATATGAATAAAATGATTAATATGGCTATGCACACCTCCATCACTTAATAAACCTAACAAATGCAGAGTCCCATCATTGTTCTTTACATAATGAAATAATTTTTTTAAATTTTTGTTGCTTTCAAAATTATTATTTTCTATTGATTCATTGATTTTAACAATAGATTGTTTAATAATTCTGCCCGCACCAATATTCATATGTCCCACTTCAGAATTACCCATAATTCCATCTGGTAATCCGACATGCTTTCCAGATGTTTGTATTTCTGCGGATGGAAAATTTTCTATTAATCGATCTAAGTTAGGAGTTTTAGCCAAAGCAGCTGCATTATTATCTTTTTCCTTCCTTAAACCATAGCCATCCAGTATAATTAAAATAAATTTCAACACTTTCTTTTATTACCTTTTAAATTTTACCAATAAATTTAGATACTTACCATAAATATATATTAATAAAATGGCCATATCTGAGGAATAAAATAGATTGAAACAATCCAATAAATTAATGTTAAGGGAAGACCCATTTTAAAAAAATCAGAGAATCTATATTGACCAGGTGCAAATACCATCAAATTTGTTTGATATCCCATTGGAGTCATAAAGCTGGCTGAAGCACCAAAACAAATTGCAATAACAAAAGGCCTAGGGTCTATATTTAAATTATTAGCTAAAATAATGCCAATAGGGGTTAGTATTATTGCTACTGCTGCATTTGAAATAAAAGCAGACAATAAAAATGTAATAAAATATAATATTGATAAAATTATTGTAGGATTTATAGTGTTTGAAAAATAATTATTAAAATTAATAATTAAATCTCCAATTAATAAATCTAGTTCTGTATTTCTAATTGCTGTACCTAATGGAATTAGAAATGCGATTAAAAATATTACCTGCCAATTAATTGATTCGTAGGCATCATCTATTGAAATAGTTTTAAGAATCAATAGGATAGATGCTCCGATCAAAGTAGCTTTTTTAATATCTAAAAAACCAAAAGTAACTAAAAGCATTATAGATGGAATTACTAAAATAGAAAACCACCAAAATTTCTCATACCTCAAATGAATATCTAACTCTTCTAGAATTATTAAATCCAAATTGTTCCTTAATGATTTTAATTTATCTTTAGGAACCATAATTAATATTGTATCAGAAAATTTTATACGAATCTTTGCTATTTTTTCTCTTAGCAAATGTTGTTGACGTTTAATAGCAAGTACAAAAGCACGATAACGGTTTCTAAAATCAAACTCTTTTAATGTCTTGCCAATAATCTTTGATTGTTGTGACACCAAACCTTCTACAATGACATGATTTTGACCCATTAGTTCA
>CAYFHL010000061.1:0-7607 GCA_964342955.1 uncultured bacterium | reverse complement strand
AGGAGTAAAAAAGAAATTCTAATTGTTTCTTACATATGTCACCCATCAATGGCTAATAATGAATTATCAGGTCCGTTAGTTTTGTCTGCTTTATCAAAAGTTTTAAAACCGTCTAAGTATACTGTGAGATTACTGTTAATTCCTGAAACAATAGGTGCAATAGCATATATTAAATTGAATTATTCGCATTTAAAAAAAAACCTAGTTGCAGGTTTTAACTTAACATGTCTTGGTGATAAAGGAAATTTTACAATAATTTCATCAAAAGAGGAAAATACATATTCAGATAAAATAGCAAATAGAGTTTTAAAAAAAAGTAAATTTAAAAAATTATCATTCCTAAAACGTGGTAGTAATGAGCGACAGTTTGGTTGCCAAAATCTTGGTCTACCATTTGTAACAATCTGCAGAACAAGATTTAAAGATTTTAAAGAGTATCATACCTCAGACGATAATTTAAAAATTTTAAGTGAAAAAAGTTTATGGGGAAGTTTAAAAAAAATTATGAAAATAGTTGATGAAATTCAAAATAATAAGATATATGAAAAAAGAATTTTTTGTGAGCCTTTTTTTACAAAATATGGATTAATGAGAGGAACTAGAACAAAGTTTAGTAAGTTTGAAAATAAAATTTCAAACATATCCGCATATGCTGATAGAAATTACGATCTTTATGATCTATCAAAAAAATTAAAAATTTCATTAAAAGAAACTGAAAAATTATGTATCTTACTTGAAAAGAAAAATATATTATTTGAATTTAAATAAATTAAATGAACTTTTATAAAAATAAACTAGGTACAAAAAATTATTTAAAAATTTTAAGGAAATCACCAAAAAAATTATCAAAAGAATTTTTAATGAAAAACTGGGGAATATTTTCCGGCGACAAGCTTTTTTTTAGGGCGTTAAAATTATTTGAATTATTAAGTTCTATAAAAAAAATAAAAGGTGATATTGTTGAATTTGGAATTTGGAATGGAAATAATCTTTTTACTTTGAAAAAGCTCTCAGATTATATTAGCCCACAAAAAAAAATAATAGGATATGATCATTTCAAGGGATTGCAGAACCCAGATAAAAAGGACAGTTTCTTCTATAAAAAAGATTTGGGCACATATTCAGGCGATAAAAAATTAATTAAATTTGTAATTAAATTTTTTAAATTTAATAATATTAAAATTATAGATAATGATATTATGAATTTAGATAAAGAAATGAAGCATTTCAAAAAACTTTCATTTGTATATATTGATTGTGATCTTTATCTACCAACTTTAAAAATCTTGGAGTTACTTTCTAAAAAAATGTCAAAAGGTGGAATTTTTGCTTTTGATGAGGGAAATAAAAAAAAATGGATTGGTGAAGGAAAAGCTTTAAATGATTTTTTCAAAAAAAATAAAAGGCATTATAAAAAGATTTATCTTAAAAAGAATTATCAACCAGACGTAATTTTAAAAAAAGTTTGAGCATTGAAAAAATTTTTCAATATATTTTTTTATACTTTCTACAGGCTTACCTTCAAATTTTCCGGCTATATTATAATTTTGCGGTGAAATAATTTGGTGGATTCGATAATAAAACGGAAAAATATTATTTTTAAAGCTTTGTTTACATAAGTTTTCACCTTTTTTCTTGCTCAAAATATACTCTATTGGAAATTTATAACGGTATTCACTTGAATTTAATGCCTCTGAGGATGGATAAAATATGTAAACCTTTTTTTTAAGTAAAATTAAATTTTTTAATATATTATTAAACATAACAACATAATATTTTTCATAGTTCTGTAATAAAGTTTTATTCAATTTGATCTGGTCACTTTTTCTTATTGCCGGTGAAATAAAATAGAAAACAAAATCTGGATTAGATTTTCTTATTATACTTTCAATATTTTTGCCATTAAAAAATAATTCAGTTTGTTGAAGGGTTTTCTTTTTTGTTGATCTTTGAGCTAAATATAAATTTGCATTAGTTTTTGACAGATATTTTATTGTATATTGCCCCAAAGTGCTTCTAGATCCTAAAATTAAAACATTTTTCTTGAATAAAATTTTTTTATATTTTTCTGAAATTTTAATAGGTTTACTTTTAATTTTTTTTAGCACTTTAAGCTTTGTTACTAAAGTTTCAGTTTTATAATTTTTAAAGTGTGTTATTACTTCAATGATATTATTTTTAATAAATTTAAATTTATTTCCTTTTTTTTTAATTTTATCAATAAGTGTAGTTTTTTGATTTATAATTAGGGATCCATTACCCGGATAATAAGAACCAATAATTTTAGTTGTATACATCAAGTTTTTTATAAGGTTTTCTATATTATAATTTTTAGAGTGAGTTTTTTTTAATTTTAAAAATATAATTATTTTTGTATTTATTTTACTTTTGATAATTATGCGGTTTTTACTAAAACTAAATTTAACTTTTTCATTTATGCAAGTGTAATTTAAGAATTTTATATTCAAACCATGTATAGGTTTATTTGAATTATTTTTTGAAAAGTTTTTAAGACCTTCAATTACCAAATTCACTCCGTGAACTATACATTCTCTAAAAAAGAATTTTTTTGCAAATTCTGGAGTTATATGTACTTTATTTTTATCACCAGAAAGATTTGCAAATTTAATATTATTTTTAAGGCTAAAACTCTTATTCATTTATCAAATAATCATCCTTCTTTTTTATTTTTTTTTTGATAAGCTGATAGCAAGTTTTTGAATTTATTATCCAGCAATTAAACTTTCCAAAATCGCTTAATAAAAAATTATTTGAATTTTTAAATGCATTTTCAATTTTTTTCGATTTAAGCTTATAATCCCTAGTTTTTTTTCCTACAAAATATTTTATTGTAACTCTAGTTTTTTTTTTACCAATTATCATATTTGATGAAAATTTTTTATTATATCTATAGCTTACATTAAATTTTTTCTCTAAATAATGTAAAAAGGTCATTGTATTTAAAGAACAACAAAACCCTAAAATCTTAAAATTATAATCATAAATATTTCTAAAAATACTCTTTTCACCAAAACATTCATAATTTTTTTGATTTAAAAATTTTCTCTGTAATTTACCCATTACTGCATGGCTAAAAACAGGATCATAAGTTCTTTTTGTTCTAAAGTTTTTTAGGAAATAATTTCCCAGATAACCTACCTGGCTATTATAACTGTTATGATTAAATAAAAGGCCTTTGGTAAAATCGTAATTATAGGTTGGTAAAATAAGAGTTCCTTTTCGCCCAATCTTTTTTAATAATTTTATAAAGAAAATTTTATAAAGTTCTTTTTGGGTTTTTCCACTTGAAAACTGATTTATTCCTGCTGAATTAGAATGAAGCATTACATTATCGCCACTCTTTATGTTCAAAGAAATAAATAAATTATTTAAATCCTCTTCAAATTTTTTTCTTAACATTTTTATAAATTTCTTTAAAAGAATTTAAATTACTAAATTCTTTACCGTTAAATTTTATGCTGAATTTTTTTTCGATATCTAACAAAATGTTAAAATTAGCTAACGAATCCCATGTTTTTACTGAGTAAATTTTATAATTTTCCTTAAATTTTCCCTTAATTTTAAGATTTACCTTAAAAATTTTTAATAATTTTTGTTTAAAAGAATCTTTCGACATTTTTAAGTTTTTGGTTTACCAAAATATTTAAATATTTTGTATTTCTTTTATTTTCTTTATTAAATTTTACCTTATGTTCCTTTAATGAATTTTTTATTATAAAATTGTCTATTAAAATTTTGTTATTATTGTTTTTTATATATCTTAATAAAATTTTTTTCTTACTATTCTTTTTACATATAGATAATAAAATGAATTCTTCAATTTTTCTTGATAAAACTCTACAACTCAAAATAAACTCTTCAATAGATATGAAATTTTTATCCATATATATTATAAAAGCTCCTATAATTCCATGATCGCCAAATTTATCTGACAAGGACAAAAGTTTTAAATTATAATTTTGACTTAGTGAAATCTTTTTCAAATCATTTTTTTTGTACCTTGTTGATGAAAAATTAAATTGATTAGTTTTACTAAAAAGTTGCTCAGCTCTATTAATGTTAGAAGAATTGATATTTACAAATTTTATTTTTTGTTTCAAAGAGGAAAAAATTTCGCTATCTGTTTTTCTTGACTTTATTAATTTTTTAAACTTATTTTTTAAAATATATTGTTTATGTTTTTTTCTATCTTCCTTAAGAACATTTTTGATTTGTAATTTTGGATGTGATAATAAATTATCATAAAAATGTATTGGATCGCTTGAATCTAAAATAGATATACTCTTAAATTTATTTTTTACTTTCTCTCTCTCTAATTTATTGTCATCAATAAATAAAACATCCTCATCTCGAAGCTCGAGTTCTTTCAATAAATTATAAATATTTTCAGGTTTTTCTTCCCAATTAATTTTTGGTAATAGAAAATCTTTTCTTTTCAATTTCATATTTCTTTTTGAAAAAGCCTTCCAAACATCTTTTGGGTTATTCTTAGATGATAATGTAAGTAATATACCCTGAGACTTTAAATTTTTTAAGTGTTTTTGTATTTTTTCAAAAACCTTACCGTCGTCATCTTCTGAATATTTAATACTCTCAATACCATCTTCACCAACTACTCCTCCCCATAAAGTATTATCGCAGTCTAGTATAATTAATTTAAATGGTTTAACTTTTTCTAATTTAATTATCTTTTGTATATTATTTATTATTAAACTGAGGCCATCTAAAGAAAATGGACATCTTAATATAGTTTCATTTCTTCTATCAAAAATATGATTCGAATTATCTAGAAAAATTTTAACTGACAAGTTTGTTAATTTTTTGGAATTTATCTTACTAATCTGTTTAAATATAATTTTCTCATTATTATTATCTAAAAAATAATTTTGTTCAGATCTAAGAAAAAATAAAATTGTAAAATTTTTATTTTGATAATTTTTAATTGTATTTACAATAAGATCAAAAAAACTATTCTTTTTGAATTCAACCAAATCATTAAGATGAACTACACAAATTATATGATCATATTTTTCGATTAGTTTACTATTGCTTAATGGTATTAAAATTTCAAAATTTTCATGAAAAATTATTCTATTGTTTTTAAATAATCCTTTCCAAATACTATTTGTAATCATCAAGTTTGTATTTGATAGCAGTAAATTATTCATAATGTTTTTTAATTAGTTATTACTGTTTTTAACATTAATATATAAAATGTTCAATTTTTGAACAAATTTGCTTAATATTCAATAACTTTTTTTACTTGCAAGTTCAAAAAATGAACGCTATTTATACATCAATAAACACAAAGTATGAAAGATATTATAGTTACCGGAGGATCAGGCTTTATAGGAAGCCACATAGTGGAAAAATTGTGTAAAAACAACCACAATGTGATTGTTCTCGACCTTTGGCAATCCAAAGAAATACTTGAATTAAGTAAAAAAAATAAAAATTTAAAGTTTAAAAAAGTAAGTATCCACGATTTTGACGAAATAGAAAAAGAATTCAAAAATTATGATCACCTTATCCATTTGGCTGCAATATTAGGGACATCAGAAACCATAACGACATATGATGTTGAAGAGGTAGTTAAAACAAACGTACTTGGCACAACTAAATTGCTTAAATTAGCCAAAAAAAACAATTTTAAAAAAGTTTTAATACCTACAACACCAGATGTTACATGGCTCAATCCTTACAAAATTACAAAGCAAGCGGTAGAGAAAATTGCACAACTATTTAACCATGAGTATAAATTAGATGTGACGTGTATTAAGTTAGGAAATATATACGGGCCACGAGAGAGATGGCTTCAAGCAGACTTCAATGCTCCTTTTAATTATCAAAAAATAATTCCATCTTTTATAATGGATACACTAATGAAAAATGAAATCATAATTTATGGTGATGGAAAACAAAAATCTGAGTATATTTATATCGAAGATGTAACCGAAACTTTTTTGAGAGGTATAGAGTATAAAAAAAATGTTGGTACGGAAGTGATACATGTGGGTAGAGGTGAAAACAGTTCTGTGTTGGATATTATTAATGCCTTAGAAAAAGTATGGAACAAAAAATTAAATAAAAAATTTACAAAGATGAGACCAGGAGAACACAAAATCGAAATTAGTCTTGATCCGAAGCCACTAAAAAAACATTTTGATTATGAATTGCAATGGTCACTTGAAGATGGTCTTAAAAAAACAATACCTTATTACGAAGAACAGTTTAAACTAAGCAATAAATAAAAAAAAGTGACTCCAGAAGTTACAATTTATATTACGAACTATAATTACGGCAAGTATTTACTTAAGGCTGTAAATAGCTGTATAAAACAAACCTTTAAAAATTTGGAAATTATTATAATAGATGATGGATCTACAGATAATTCCAAAAAAATAATAAATAAAATCACAGAAAAAAATAGAAATATCTCATCTATTTTTAGAAAAAATCAAGGACTTATAAAATCTTGTAACACAGCACTCAGAGCAGCTAGAGGGAAATATATTATGCGATTAGACGCAGACGATTGGTTAGACATTAATGCTATTGAAATTATGTATTCAAAATTGGAAAAAAACAAAAACATAGAATTATTATTTCCTGATTATTATGAGGTAGATCACAATGGTAAAATTTTACATACTATCAGGCGTCACGATTTTAAAAGTGTAAAACTTTTTGATCAGCCAGCTCATGGTGCTTGTACTTTATTTAGAACCAAAACTCTTATTTTGAATGGTGGGTATGATGAAAATTTTACTGCCCAAGACGGAGTTGACATTTGGTTAAGGTTCCAAAAAAAATTCAAAATTATGAATATAAATATACCACTTTTTTATTATAGGAAGCATGGTACAAGTTTATCAGACAATAGAAAAAAAATTCTCGTAAATAGAAATAAAATTTTATTTAAAAATAGTGAAATTCAAAATAAACAATCTTTAAAAACAAAAAAAACAATTGCTTTTATACCAATAAGAGGTGAAAAATATGATAAATTTTCAAAAATCTTTGAAAAGATTGGAAAAAAGTATTTAATCGATTGGACCTTAGATAATTTATCTAACTCAAAATTAATTTCTCACATAGTAGTTTCGAGTCCGGATCGTAATGTATTGCAATATATTAGAAGAAAAAAAACTCCTAAATTAATCGCTATTAAAAGAGATCCTTCATTAGCTATGACAAACGTTCTTTTGGATAATTCATTAAAATCCGCATTAAAAGAATTTGAAAAACTTAAGGGATTTAGACCAGATTATACTCTTCTTTCTAAATTAAATTGTCCTTTTAGGAACTACATGCACATAGATAACTCAATAAATAGTATGAAAATATTTGATCTAGACATGGTTATAGGTGTTAGCCCACAAAACAAAATGTTTTTTAATCATAACGGTAAAACTTTAAAACCTTTAAGAACTTATGATTTAAATAGGCTAACAATTAGCAATAAAAAGAAAATTAATATTAAAGTAGAATCAGAGGAGCTATACGAGGAAAGTGGGAATTTTATTCTTTATAATAATAAAAACTATAAAAATTTTAGCAATATTAAGAAATTTAAAATAGGACAC
>CAYFHL010000060.1:0-7644 GCA_964342955.1 uncultured bacterium | reverse complement strand
GCTGATGTAGATGGAAGCCATATAAGAACATTATTATTAACATTTTTATATAGAAAAATGCCAGAACTTTTATTAGGCGGATATGTCTATATTGCTCAACCCCCGTTGTATAAAATAACAAAAGGAAAAAAAACAAACTACGCCTATACAGACATACAAAAAGATCAAATTGTAAAAGAAATGAAAACAGAAGGAGCTAAAATAGATTTATCAAGATATAAAGGTTTGGGAGAAATGAACGCGGATCAGCTTTGGGATACCACAATGAATCCCGAAAACAGAACCCTGTTAAGGGTGGCAATAGATGATGCTGTTGAAGCAAACAGAATTTTTTCTAGGCTTATGGGTGAAGAGGTTGAGGGTAGAAGAGAGTTTATAGAAAAAAATGCTAAGTTTGTAGTAAATCTTGATATATAAAGGAAAACATGCCAGAAGAAAAAATAGAAGGAATTATTAAGGATAGAGACATTGTTACAGAGATGTCTGAATCATATTTAAACTATTCAATGTCGGTCATTGTTAGTCGTGCATTACCAGATGTGCGCGATGGATTAAAGCCTGTTCACAGAAGAGTGTTATATGGAGCATCAGATTTAGGAGCAAGCTGGAACAGGGGATATAAAAAGAGCGCAAGAATAGTGGGAGATGTTATGGGAAAATATCATCCTCATGGCGACGCATCTATATATGATACATTGGTGAGAATGGCTCAGCCGTGGTCATTAAGATATCCGTTAATTGATGGACAGGGAAATTTTGGATCAATAGATGGGGATAGCGCGGCTGCAATGCGATATACAGAAGCAAGGATGGAGAGAATAGCATCCGAAATGTTACAAGACATAGAAAAAGAAACAGTAATTTTTCAACCAAACTTTGATGACACCTTAGAAGAGCCGGTTGTTGTTCCGACCTTAATACCCAATCTTTTAATGAATGGAGCAGATGGAATTGCTGTTGGGATGGCAACAAAAATACCACCGCACAACCTTACAGAATTAATCTCTGGTTTAAAAGAGTTATTGAAAAACCCAGAAACTTCAATTGAAGAATTATATACAAACCATATAAAGGGCCCCGACTTTCCAACAGGCGGATTAATTTTTGGTGTAGATGGGATTAAAAGCGCATATAACACAGGAAGAGGAAAAATTGTAATACGGGCAAAAACAGAAATAGAAGAGCTTCCAAATGGAAAAGAAGTTATTATTGTAAATGAAATTCCTTATCAAGTTAACAAGGCAAACCTAGTAGAAAAAATAGCGGACCTGGTGCGAGAAAAAAGAGTAGAGGGCATATCAGACCTAAGAGATGAATCTGATAAAGATGGTATTAGGATTGTTATAGAGTGTAAAAGAGATGCTATTGCAGCAATAGTTTTAAACAACCTATTTAAATATTCTCAGCTTCAAGATTCTTTTGGTGTAATTCTTTTAGCCTTAGTTGATGGCGAACCAAAAGTAATGAACATAAAAACGGCATTACAACATTTTTTAGATTTTCGTAGAGAAATTATAATAAATAGATCTAGGTTTGAATTAAAGCAAGCAGAGCAGCGCGCGCACATATTAGAAGGACTAAAGGTTGCACAAGAAAACATTGATGATGTTATAAAATTAATAAAAAAATCAAAAGATCCAGAAGACGCAAAAAGAGGATTAATAAAATCATATAAGTTTTCGGATGCTCAAGCAAAAGCAATTTTAGAAATGAGGCTTCAGAAGCTAACGGGCCTAGAGGTAGAAAAAATAATTAATGAATTAAAGGAGTTAGGGGTTCTTATTAAAAAGCTAAATGAAATTCTTAACAGCTTTGATTTGCAGAGCCAAATCATAATAGAAGAGCTAGATAAAATAGGAGACAGATATAATGATGAAAGAAAATCAGAAATTATACCAATCTCTGGAGATCTATCAATAGAAGATATAATAGCAAATGAAGAAATGGTTGTAACCATAACCCATAACGGGTATATAAAACGATTGCCAGTGGCGACATGGAAAACACAACGACGAGGTGGGCGTGGAATGAAGGGTGCGCATACAAAAGAAGATGATTTTATAGAACATTTATTCATTGCCTCAACCCATGATTACATGCTCTTTTTTACAGATAGAGGAAAATGTTATTGGATCAAGGTTCATGAAATACCACAAGGGGTTAGGACATCACAAGGGCGTGCAATAGTTAATTTAATCGGCTGTGAGGCAGGAGAAAAAGTAAAAGCGTTTGTTTCAGTAAAAGAGTTTAATGAAACAGACTATATAGTAATGGCTACAAAAAATGGAATAATAAAAAGAACGGCTCTTAAAATGTATAGCAAGCCTAGAAAGGGTGGAATTTACGCAATAGAAATTAGAAGCGATGATGAACTAATAAGGGCAAAAATTTCTCATGGAGACCAAGATATTATTCTTGCAACATATAATGGAAAGTCAATTAGGTTTAATGAGCAAGATGTAAGGGCAACAGGACGCAAAACAATGGGGGTAAGAGGAATTAGGCTGTCTAGTAAGGAAGATAGGGTTATAGGAATGTTAGTAGTTAAAAGAGAGGGGTCTGTGTTAGTGGCAACGACCAAAGGATATGGTAAAAGGAGCGATTTGTCAGAATATAGAACCCAAAACAGAGGGGGAAAAGGGGTTATTACTGTAAAAACTAGCACAAAGGTGGGCAACTTAATGGCCATAATGGAGGCTATAGATAGCGATGACCTAATGTTAATTACAAATCAAGGGGTAATGATTCGCCAACCAGTAGAGACAATTAGGACAATAGGCAGAAACACCCAGGGGGTACGGTTAGTAAAGCTTGATGAAGGTGCAAGCATTTCATCTGTAACGCCTGTAATGAAAGAAGAAGAAGATGACCTAGAAAGCGCTGATGATAATCAAGAAGAATGATATCACAAAAATTTTTTAGAAAAAACTTAAAAAGTATAAATAAAAAAATACTAACGGCAAAAAAACACACACAAACTGCGTCTACAAAAACAAAAATTATTGCTGTCACCAAAAAGCTTGACATAACAGCATGGAAGCTAGCAAGCGAACATTCATTGGATATTGGAGAAAACAGAGTTCAAGAGGCTAGCCAAAAAGAGAAACTATTTCAACCAAAGACAGAAAAACATCTAATAGGACACCTGCAAAGGAACAAGGTGGGGAGGGCAATCGAAATATTTGATGTAATTCAGACGATAGACTCATTAAAGTTGGCATTAGAAATTAATAAAAAAACACAGACAAGAAAACAACAACAAAGAGTGTTTTTGCAAATCAATATAAATAATGAAGCCCAAAAAACAGGATTTAATAAAAAAAAATTATATGAAAATATAGAAGAAATTTCTTACTTAAAGTTTTTGAAAATTGAGGGAATAATGTGTATAACAAAAAAGGGGTTATCAACAAAGTTACTAAGGTCTTCTTTTTCTGAAACAAAGAACATTAGAGATGAAATAAAAAAGAAGTGGGTTTCAAGCTGTGTGTATTTATCAATGGGGATGAGCAATGATTACATTCATGCCATAAAAGAGGGGGCAACCCATATAAGAATAGGCACATCTTTATTTGGCTCAAGGGTAGAATGAATACAATTATAACAACAGAGGCTGAAGCACTTCATACAGCTATATCAGATCAATATAAAATATTAAATCCATTAAAGATAAGCTCAATATTAAATGTATTGGCCATGCTAAAAGACAAAGAACTCAATATATATGATAAAACATATAATACATCTCTTGATCATGGCAAAATTATACCTGTTAACGATCATATAAACTGTAGCGGAAACAATCCGCTGATAGGTAATCAAAAAGACTTAAAAATAGATTTTATTGATATAACCTCTTTATACAAAAAACAAAAAGGAGGGATAATAACACACTGTTGTGGACGGGTTATCAATACGCAATATAAATATCCAAGCCATTATTTATGTTATATTGCTATATTGGCAAGAACACAAGGAATAAATAAGATTAAGGGATATTTAATTAATATAATACGCTAAGATATAAAGGATTATAAATTGAAAAAAGATCAGTTTATAAAAATTGAAACAACGAGTAACAAAAGGGAAGTTTTAAAACAAATAGGGCAAGAGCTAATAAATAAAAAATTAAGTCCATGCATATACATTCAAGAAAACATATTAACACAATATTTATGGAAAGATGAAATAGTAACTGAAATGGAGCATAAGCTTACAATCAAAAGCATTTTAGAAAACACACAAGAAATACAAAAGATAATAAAAAAAATGCATAATTATAAAATATGCTATATTTCAACCGAACAAATAAAAATTAATAATATAGACTATAAAAAATGGTTTATTAATACATTAAAGAAAAAAATAATATAAATATAAATGGAGAAAATATGAACGCGGAGATATCCAAAAACAACCTTCAAGAATTCCAAAAAAAGTTTAATAAAGAAACTGCTCTTAAAATATCACAAAATGCGCTGACGCATAATGAAATAAGTAAAGTTGCATTAAATTGGGATGCATTTAGAAAAATTAATCATGTTTTCTCTCATAAAATAAAAAATGAAATGAAAAAAGTTACAAACCAAAAAGCAAGCGGCAGGTGCTGGGGGTTTGCTGGATTAAATCTTATGAGAATTGCTTTATGTGAAAAATATAAAATAGAAAATTTTGAATTTTCACAAAATTATTTTATGTTTTGTGATAAGCTAGAAAAATCAAATTATTTTTTGGAAAATATTATAAAAACAAAGGAAGAATCTTGTGATAGCAGAATAATGATGTGGTTATTATCTGAACCGCTAAATGATGGAGGGCAATGGGATATGTTTGTAAATTTAATTGAAAAATATGGTTTATTGCCAAAATCTGTAATGCCAGAAAGCTATCAGAGCAGTAGTTCAAGAATGATGAACCGTCTAATAACAAGAAAGTTGAGAGAATATGCAATAAAATTGAGAGACATGTATAAAAAGGGAAAGAAAACAAACACAATAAGGCAAGAAAAAGCAAAAATGATGAAAACGATTTATAATATGCTTTGCGTTTGCTTAGGAACACCACCAGAAAAATTTACATGGCAAATAAGAAACAAAAAAAATAAATTTATTAGATTTGAAAAATTAACACCACTAACATTTTATAAACAGAAAGTCAAATACGATTTAAAAAACAAGGTTTGCTTAATACATTGCCCAATGTCTAACAAAAAATTTAATGAACACTATACAGTAAAGTTTTTGGGAAATGTTGTGGGGGGAAAAGCAATATCTTATGCAAATGTCAACATAGATATAATGAAAAAAGCTACAATAAAATCTTTAAAAAACAATGAAGCGGTCTGGTTTGGATGCGACGTATCAAAAATGTTTAATTATGAAAAAGGTGTTATGGATATGAATTTATATGATTATGATCTCCTTTTTGGCACAACCTTTAATTTATCAAAAAAAAATAAACTAGAATATGGTGATAGTGTAATGACGCATGCAATGTTGATTACTGCAGTTGATATTGTGAACAACAAGCCTCAAAAATGGCGGATAGAAAATAGTTGGGGAGAAAAAAATGGAGACAAAGGATATTTGCTAATGACAGATAATTGGTTTGATGAATATACTTATGAAATTATTGTAGATAAAAAATTTTTATCAAAAGAAACGGTTGAAATATTTAATAAGAAAGCAATTAATCTAGACCCCTGGGATCCAATGGGCTCATTAGCAAAATAAATAATATTTCCAATAAATTGGAAAAAATTAACAAAACACAATTAAAATACGCGATATTAATATATTTGTAATAGAAAAAATTCCTCTTGACTTTATAGATTGTATTAGGTGTAATTTTCCTCTATATGGCATCTAATTCTACAAATTTGATCATTGTTGAGTCACCTTCTAAGGCCCGAACTCTAAATAAATTTTTAGGGACAAAATATCAAATTGAGGCATCAGTGGGCCATATTCGAGACTTACCAAAATCAGATTTAGGAGTTGATGTAGATAATGGATTTAAAGCTACATATGTTGCATCTCAAGATAAATCTAAAGTAATTACACAACTAAAAAAACTTATAAAAAATGCAACAACACTTTATTTAGCAACTGATCCAGATAGAGAAGGCGAAGCTATTGCATGGCATCTTGTAGAAATATTAAAACCCAAAATTCCTATTAAACGGTTAGTATTTCATGAAATCACAAAAAAAGCTATTCAAGAATCATTTGATCAGACTCGTGAAATTGATTATTCCTTGGTTGGAGCTCAAGAAACCAGAAGAATAATTGATAGGCTTTGGGGATATCAGGTATCAAAAAAATTATGGTTTAATGTAAAGGGTGGATTATCTGCGGGAAGAGTTCAAAGCCCTGCTATTAAAATAGTTGTAGATAGAGAAAAAGAAAGATCAAAATTTAAAGAAAGTGAATATTGGAGTATTACCGCAACTTTTGCTACGCAGGAAAAATCATTTGAAGCAAAACTCAAAACATATAATACAAAAAAAGTTGCTATTGGAAAAGATTTTAATAAAGAAACAGGTGTTTTATCTAAAGATAATTTACTTCAGTTAAATAAGTCGCAAGCTGAGGACCTTGCAGCACAATTTATATCTAATAATTGGACAGTATCTAATATAGAACAAAAACCTGCTTCGCAAAATCCTTATCCACCATTTATTACGTCCACTTTGCAACAAGAGGGAATTCGAAAGCTTCGTATGTCCTCCCAACAAGTTATGCGAACAGCTCAAAAACTTTATGAAGATGGATATATCACATATATGCGCACAGATTCTGTGAACCTATCTAATGAAGCATTAAATGCATCTAGAAGTATAATTGAAAAACTATATGGCAAAGATTATGTTCCAGACAAACCTAACTATTATAAGAGTAAAGTAAAGAATGCGCAAGAAGCCCATGAAGCAATTCGCCCAGCAGGCTCTACTTTTCAATCGCCGAGCTCAATTCAATCTAAATTAAATGATTTAGAATATAAATTATATGATCTCATTTGGAAAAGGACGCTTGCTAGCCAAATGAAATCTGCAAAACTTCAAAAAACAACAGCCAACATAGAAGATGAAAAAGCAATTTTTACAGCACATGGAAAGGTCATAGAGTTTCCTGGATTTTTAAAAGTATATGTAGAAGATATTGATGACCCCAATGCAGATAGAGATGATAAAGAATCTGTATTACCAAAGATGATAAAGAATCAAACACTTGAGGCAAAGCGGTTTTTATCGAATCAGCACTTCACAAAACCGGCAGCTCGATTTACGGAAGCTTCTCTAGTGAAAGAACTAGAAGCTCTTGGAATAGGAAGACCTTCCACCTATGCAGCAATTATGGGAAATATTCAACAAAGAGGATATGTAAGAAAAACCAAGGGTGCTTTGATTCCTACATTTACTGCATATGCTGTTGTACAATTTTTAGAAAATTATTTTCAAGATTTAGTCAATTTACAATTTACAGCAAATTTAGAAAATACATTAGATGCTATTTCTAGAAATGAAATGAAATCAAATGAATTTTTACAATTATTTTATTTTGGTAAAAATGGGACTATTGGATTAAAGACATTACTAGATAGTGAATTTGATAAAGATAAATCACGAACAATCATGGAACTATC
>CAYFHL010000059.1:0-7722 GCA_964342955.1 uncultured bacterium | reverse complement strand
TCCTTACAGTAACATCAGAAGGAGTTAGTCATACAGAAAAGCTGATGTTGATAAAGTAAATATCAAATGAAAAAAACCCTCAATTATTGAGGGCTTTTTCATTTTAGATTATAAATATTATTCTAAAATATTTCGTTTATAATACTTCATTATAAAATTATTCCCTTCTTGAATCTGAACATTAGGATAAGTATTAACTGCTTCAATAATTCTGTTATAATCAAATTTATTATTAACTATAACATTAGTTGAATTAATGCTAGTCATCTTATGAGTATTCCCAGAAAGAGCGCGCAATCTGTTATCCTCAGCTTTTCTATCCTCTTTGTTATATAAATATTCTTGATCAACAATTAGATCATCTTGATAATCAGCTTCAATTTTTTCTAAATATTTATTTAATTTTTCACCTTCAGCTGTCAAAGATCTACCAGAGCTATCTTCTAAACTATCAAAAAACTCAGAACATCCATCCATCCAGCTATAATTATCAAAAGTGGGACCAATGTAAGTATATAATGTAAGTCTAAAACATTCATTATCTGCGCTACTAGAGTTTACAGCGCCAGCATTCGCAAATGTAGTATAGATTCCTTCCCAAAGACCGCCTTCTGAATTAGGATATGAAAATGCATATGTTCCAGTGGTCGCACTATAAAATGTATCCCACATAAAATCTTCTGGTAGTGAGGGATCATTGATGGTAAATAATGAATCAATATTAATTTCTGAAGTTTGATTACTAACTCGTATTGCAGCTCCGCCATCAGGACCTATACATTGAGTACCGTCCCATGAACCACAATCACCATTATCGCAATTCCATTGTTCACAGTTAAATGCTACAAACCAAGAGCCTTCATCACAATATCCATCACCCAATGCATCCATTGACCACCAAAATGCATCTTCACTACATTGACCATCACAAGTCATACTAGCATTAAAGACTATCCCAGTATCTCCACCAGAGCAGATACCGCAATCATCTTCTATCGCAGTGCCATCTACAACCCCATTGCAATCCTCGACTAAAAATAAATCAGCACACGAAAAAAAGAATATCACAATTAATAAATATTGTAACTTATTTTTTAACTTCACATCTATCTCCCAAATTAATGTTATAAATATAAAATAAAAATTATTTAATAAGCAAAAAATGATAAAAAAAGAGAAGCATATTAAAATTTCTCAATTATTCATAATCAAATAAAGTCATATTATTACCAGTTAGAAATTATTATATAAAAAATAATAATAAATTGAAAGTGGTTTATTACTAATTTTACTATATAATTATTGAAAAAATTTTATCAAATCAAATAAAAAAAGGGAGAAAATATGAAATTAAATAGGGCCATAATTTACTTTTTAAGTTTTACAGCTATGAGTCTTTTTATGTTTAGCTGTGATATAGAAAGTTTAGTTGATGATTTAAACCCATGTGTAGATGAATGCCATGATGGTAGTTATGCTGAATCACTTTTAGGAGGCATATGTAATGATGATTGTGATTGTGATGGTTTGCGAACTTGCAATTTAAATACAGGGTATTGCGAAGGAACCGCAAGAGATTGTGAAACTTATGATTTTGCAGTATGTGAAGAAGCTGGGGAAACTGTTAATATGTGTTTAGAAGGTTGTATGGATATGTATGCTTCAAACTATGATTCAAATGCTTTCTTTGATGATGGATCATGTGAATATGTAGCAACTTCTGATTGTATCGATCCATGTTATGTATTTGATGAAGCACCTACAAATAATACTTGTACAACTGATTGTGATTGTGATGGTATGCGTACTTGCAGTTGGGATGGTTTTTGTGAAAGAACTTCCAGAAATTGTAGTACTATGGATGAGACATCCTGTGAAGTTGATCCTTGCAATTAATAGATTTGGATTAACGACATAGCAATAAACATTAAATTGGAAGATTATTTTTTATAATCATCTAATTTGAAGCCTAAGTATTTATAAATTAAACCCCCTCAATAATGTGGGGGTTTTTTTTTGAAACGTTCTTGATAAGACTAAATCAAAGAATCACTCCTTCTAAAATATTTTTAAAGTTGTGTAAGTTTAGTTATGTGGAATTCCAAAGAAGATCTATTTAATAGGTTGGTTTATTATTTATTTATTATACTTGTAATGATATTTCTTTACAAGGTATGGTTCTAGTTTATATAAAAAAATATCTAAAGTTGTTAACATTAGGATTTTTCTATCTAATATGATAAAGCTTAATAATATTACTTTAGATTTTGCAGGGAATATTCTTTTCAAAAATGTTTCTCTTCATATAAGAAAAACAGATAGAATTGGTTTGATAGGTAATAATGGATCAGGGAAAACAACTCTATTAAAATTGCTTTGTCAAAAAACCAATCCAACATCAGGGACTATATCTTTAATAAAAGACTTAAAAGTTGCGCATTTACCCCAAGAATTATTTTTTCAATCAAATATCAAATTGAAAGAATTTGTAATTGGTAACAAATCTGAACTAATTCAATTAAATAAAAGAATTGATGAGATCAACAAAATTCTATCTAAAGTTCAAAATGAAAAAAAACAATTTGAATTATTAGAAGAATTAGATAGAATACAATATCAAAAAGATAAAATAAATATACTAAATATTAGTATTAATGCCGAAAAAATCATGAAAGGTTTAGGTTTTTCAGAGATTGATTTTAAAAAAATAGTAGATAGCCTTTCAGGTGGATGGAAAATGCGTGCTGAGCTATCGAGATTATTAGTTTTAGAGCCAGATGTTTTACTGTTAGATGAGCCAACAAATCATTTAGATCTCCCTGCAATTATTTGGTTAGAAAAATTTTTAAGAAATACTAGATGTACAATAATTTTAGTTTCACATGATACAAAATTTCTTGATAAAAATATAAATAGAGTTTTTGATATATCCCAGAAATCTATAAAAGATTATAAGGGTAATTATTCAGAATATATTATCTATAGAGAGCAAGAAATAGATAGGCAAATAAGACAGAAAAAAAATCAAGATAAATATATAAAACAATCAAATATCTTAATTAATAAATTTAGATATAAAAAAAATAAAGCAGCATTTGCGCAAACATTAATTAGAAGGTTAGAAAAAATAGAAAAAATAGAAATTGATGATTTTGATATATCAAATATTAATTTTCAATTTCCAAAACCACTACACTGTGGAAAGGTAATTTTTCAATCAAATCATTTAAAAAAGAAATTTGGTCAGAATATAGTATTTGAGAATCTAAATCTAGATATTTATAATGGTGATAGAATTGCGTTTGTAGGAAAGAATGGATGTGGAAAAACCACTTTAACAAAGATCATTAATGGGGAATTAGATTTTGAAGGTAATGTCAAAAAAGGTGAAAGAGTACAAATTAATTATTTTGCACAAAATCAAAATGAACTGTTAGATCCTGAGATAACAATAATGGAATATATAGAAGAAATTCAATCAAATAAAACTGAGTCACAATTACGAGGATTATTAGGTTCTTTTTTATTTTCGGGGGATGCAGTATATAAAAAAATCAAGGTACTTTCAGGTGGAGAAAAAGCTCGATTAACTTTATGTGGTTTACTATTATCTCCAAGTAATGTCATTATTTTAGATGAGCCAACCAACCACCTTGATATTTTTGCAAAAGAAATATTAAAACAAGCATTAATGGATTATAAAGGCACATTGATTCTTGTATCACATGATAGAGATTTTTTATTAGGACTAACAGATAGAGTAATAGAGTTTACTGATAGAAAAGTACGTGAATTTCCAGGTGATATTGATACTTATTTAGATCAGCAACAAGTAATTTTGGAAAAGCCTATAAAAAAGAAAAAAAATTCCAATGTGGTATACAAACAAAAAAAAGAATTAGAAAAAAAAATGCGAATTCTTAACAAACAAAATAAAAATATTGAAATAGAAATTGAAAAAATAGAAACAGAGATTAAAGAGTTCAATGAATTATTAAATAATGTAAGTAAGAGTGATTTGAATAATCAAATTAATTATAATGATTATAATAGATTAAATAATTTATTAAGTACTCATTTAGAAAGTTGGGAAAAAAAACAAGATGAAATAAATAGAATTATAGAAATTAAAGATAAACTTTAAGATTGTATTTGATTTTGTGATTGACAACAAAAATTTACTATATGATGCGTTCATAAATTACTATGTAAGATAAATTATTACTCTACATCTTACTCCACAACTTCCCCTTATGGCTTTGATTGATTAACTCCTCCAGAAATGGAGGAGTTTTTTTTTAATTTAAATTATTTATAGATAAAAAGTAGTTTGGAATCAGTCAAGATGATAAATATTCAAATGTTCTAACATATTAGTTTATTAAAGATTATTTGATACAAATCTTTTATAAATTAAAATCATTTAAAATAGTTAATATTTATTAGTAGATAGATAAATAGAAAGATTTTTTATTTAATATAGGGAATTATAATATGCAATATTCATACTCAAAAAATATCAAAGATAGTTTTGAAAATTCAGAAATGAAAGTTAGAGAAACATTAACAAAAGTAGGATTTGGAGTTTTAACTGAAATTAATATAAAAGATGCTTTTAAAGCAAAACTAGATTTAGATTACAAAAATTATAAAATTCTTGGTGCTTGTAATCCTTCTTTAGCCTATGAGGCATTAAATTGTGAAAGTTTAATTGGAATTTTAATGCCTTGCAATATTTTGGTGATAGACAATGAAAATGAAACAACTAAAATTGTTTTTCCAAGTGCTAAAAGTCTTTTAGAAATTACAGGTAACAATGAAATTTTTCAATTAGCAGATAAAGTTGATATTTTACTAAAAAAAGCCTTTAATGAAATAAATTAACTTATAAACCAAACAAGCGTTTCTTTAAAGTTCTTTTTTATAGTAAAAAATTTATTAGATTACTCTAAATACGATTAATCCAATCATTATAATTAAAGCTACCTCTATAAGAGCCACGCCTAAATTTCCATTTTTGATTTCTTGCCATTCGTCAATTTCTGTAAGTTTATTGAAAATGAAAATAGCAATTGCAACCCCAACTGAAAATCCCACTGAAGCAGTTAAAGCCCAACCAATAGCTCTTAAGTATTCAATTAATTGTGCAGTTAAATCTAATCCCATTATTATTTTTTCCTTTCATTTTAATTTTTTTGTGAATAAATATTTAATTTATTCAAAAAATTTTTATTTTGCTCATAATCAAGACTCTCTTGATTACCAAAATTTTTAACATCAAAGCCATTGGCAGAACTAACTAAAATATTATTTCTACCAGAAACATGTAATATTACAAAAACTTCAGAATAATTTTGATTAATTCCATTCAAAGTATAGCCACACATCCAATATGTTTTAACTAGTGTAGATTGAATATTATTCCTTCTACAATGAGCTTCAATAACAACTTTATTATCTTCAAATCTAATATTATCATCGTTTAGAATAGTTCTATTTGATTTACCTAAATTCATAATATTACTACGAAATTGACTATCTGCTTCAGTTTCTTCATTAGGGGTCAATGAAATTGAATATGAAAATGAAAGCAGTAATAGAATAAAAATATTTTTAATATTCGGGCCTTTGAAAAACATATTAAAAATTTACAACAGTTATGAAAATAGTTTATTAATTTTTTTAAAAATATCATTATAAATGTATTCATATTGTATCAAAAATTAAATATACTTTTCTAGCTAGTATTTAAAATAAATTTATATGATATTTAAACAGGGATTTATCAAATTAAACAAAAAATGAATAATAAATTAAATGATTACACAAAGTGTATAATAACAGTCTTAATCGCCTATTTAGTTTCTATCTTTGGCTCAATAGATGCATTATCTTACATGGGAATTCCCATTCTAACAATTATAGCATCAATAAGTTTTATAATTCATGGTGTTGTATTTATACCATCTTATTTATTTAAGACAGAAAAATATTTTGACATAACAGGTACTCTGGCTTATATAATTATATTTATTACTACGTATTATTTAACAATTATTCTTCATCAGGATAGTCCAGTTTATTTACGATCTAAAATCACGCTATTTTGTATATCAATTTGGGCAATTAGATTAGGTTTGTTTTTACTTATCAGAGTGTTTCGTGTAGGAGAAGATAAGAGGTTTAGAGAAGTTAAAAAATCATTCTCAAAATTTCTTGTCTATTTTACAGTTTCGGGCCTTTGGGTTTTTCTTACGACCTGTAATGCGCTAACATTAGTACTAAATAATTCACCATTATCAGATGATTTATATTTCAAATTTGGGTTATTATTTTGGTTGTTAGGTTTCATTATTGAAGTGATTTCAGATGAACAAAAGAGGCGTTTTAGAAGGGATTTGAACAATAAAAATAATTTTATTCAATCGGGATTATGGAAAATTTCACGCCATCCAAATTATTTTGGCGAAATAATGCAATGGATTGCGATTGCCATAATTTCTTTACCAGTATTAATTGGGTGGCAATATTTAACGCTCATATCGCCAATTTTTGTTATTATGCTATTAACAAAAGCTAGTGGTATAAATATATTAGAAAAAAATTCTGATGATAAATGGAGTTCAAATCAAGATTACATTAATTATAAAAAGAATACTCCTGTTTTGGTGCCATTTATAAATTTATTAAAAAAATAGCTAAGAAAAATTTAGATGCATTATGTTAAACCTAAAGTTCTAATTAGCAAATGTATAGAATTTGATGCATGTAGATATGATGGTCAAATAATAACAAATAAAAATATAGCAAAATTAAAACAATACATTAATTTTATAACGGTATGTCCTGAGGTTGAAATTGGAATGGGTATACCTAGAGATCCTATCCGTGTAATTAATAATAAAAATAAATTATCATTATATCAACGAACTACTAAAAAAGATTATGGTTCTAAAATGGTTGATTTTTCAATTAAATATTTGAAATCGATCGATCATATTGATGGTATATTATTAAAATCAAAATCACCGTCATGTGCAATCAATACAGCAAAATATTATCCTGATCATGATTCTAAAATAAGTATGGGCACCGGTCCTGGTTTATTTGCAAAACAATTAATGGACCAATATCCAGATATCCCTAAAGAAGAGGAAGTACGCTTAAATGATGTTTATTTAAGGGAACACTTTTACATTTCAATATTTGTTATAGCAGATTATAGAAAGATAAATAATTTCCAAGATCTTTATAAATTTCATGCTAAACATAAATTATTATTTATGACATATAACCAATATAAATTAAAGAAGTTAGGTCAAATTGCTGCAAATCATAGTGAGAAAAATTTTTCTTATATAAAGGAAAAATATTTTAATGTATTATTAAAAATATTTTCTAGGAGACCTAAGTATGTATCTCATATAAATACTCAAATGCATGCATATGGATTTTATAAAGATAAATTATCAAAAAAAGAAAAAGATTATTTTTTAAATCTTTTATCGGCTTATAGAGAAAAAACAATTCCAGTGTCAGCTTTAAATAGTGTTCTATATGCCTGGAATACAAGATTTGAAGAAGAATATTTAATAAATCAAAGTTATTTTTCACCATTTCCAAAGCAATTAATTGAATCTGGTAAATAAAAAATAAATAATTATTAATGATTTTTCCGCCACAAACAAACGGAAAGAAAGTAAAAATGGTTAAAAAAATAAA
>CAYFHL010000058.1:0-7743 GCA_964342955.1 uncultured bacterium | reverse complement strand
AATTGCCAATCAAAGTCCCAATCATTTATTCTAATTATATTGATAGTATCATTAGAATTAGGTGGAATTGCAAATATCTCCCAACTCTTGCCTAGTAAATGGGAATGGGGTAAAAATTGTATTAAACTAATATCTGTTCCAATGTACCAACTTTCAGATACTTCTGTTATTTCATTTGGGGGTAACTGAAAACTAAAATTAATCATTAAATGTTCATTAATATATCTATCTACTTCTTCATCTTTTTCAAAAATATTTACATATGACTGATCAATTGCATCATCGTATAAAGGGGCATAATGTATTTGTAAAATTAAATCTGAATTTTCAGGTATTTTTTGCGCCATCCCTTCTGGCCATTTTCGGGTGAAAGTACCTGGAGCATAACCACCCAAAAAATCGGATATATTATTTGTACCAAAGTCACCAAAGCATTCATAGCCATATTCAGAATCTTGCTGATCTAAATTATCAGCCGAACCATCAGGCACAGCCACAAGAATAGCATGATGCACAGCCTCTAAATTACCTGGAATGAATTCTAGAGCGGCTATATCTATTTCATCATTATCACCTAAATCAATTATAAAACACCTATAATCATCTTGATAGTTACCCGTCAATGAATAAGGTGATTCCATTTCAAATACCATATCAGGTACACCTATATTTGATCCCTCTGGAAATTCAGGCATTGGTGTTTCTTGATTAGGATCACCTTGTATTGCACCAGTCTCAATCCACTCATTAAAAACATTTATTTGACTTTCAGTTAAATACATTTCATCAAGTAAAGTACTATACTCTCTATCAGCAGGCCATGGTGGCATAATGGGATCTCCGTGTCTTTGATCTTCTTCTCCTGAAATTGCATCTGAAATCCAATATCTATTATCATGTACTTGATTATAATTAGTTAATGGTAAAAATGATGCGATTTGTCCAGTTCTGTGGCAATTAGTACAATTATTATAAATTATTGGAGATATATCAATACTAAAATCAATACCACATAACATTTTCAAAAATAAAATATAAATAAAATATCTCATAATTTAATCCTATAAATTGAATATAAATTTAGTTCTACAGTTATGTAATATAAAAACCTAAACTCATATCATCACTTAAGAGCCTTATTATTTTTCTATACTTACTCTCTAATCAGTAATTTAAGTTCAATTAGCAAATATAAACATGGAACTAAAACAAGAGTTATAACTGTAGCAAAAAGTACTCCGAATGCCAATGATATACCCATTGGAATAAGAAACTTAGCTTGTACACTTTTTTCTAAAAGTAGTGGTATTAGGCTAACAAATGTTGTGAGTGATGTAAGAAATATTGGTCTAAACCTCCTTGGTCCAGCTTCCATTACTGCATCAATAATACTATTGCCATCATTACGATATCGATTAATAAAATCAACAAGAACTAAACTATCATTTACAACAACACCTGTTAAAGCAACCACACCCAATAATGATAGAATAGAAAAGCTTGTACCCATTATCAAATGTCCAAGTACTGCTCCTGTAAGTCCAAATGGTATTGCAGACATTACTACTAATGGTTGGAAATATGATTTAAATAGAATCGCTAGTAAAGTATAAACAACAACCATCGCTATTAAAAAGTTTTTTCCAATAGACTGCAAATTTTCTTGTTGTTCTTGTTGTTCTCCTTCTAATGTATATTCTATCGATGGATAATTTCTAATGATTTCAGGAATAATCTGATTTTGTAAAGATTTTACGACTTTATTACCTGTCGTAATAGACAAATCAACATCAGCTGTAACATTAATAGATCTTTTTCTATTTTTGCGCTGAATAGATGAAATTCCAGCATCTAATTCTAATGTAGCTATTTGCCTAATTGGAATTGTTAATCCTTTTGGTGTTCGAACCATAAATTTTTCTAAATCTGATATTGAAGACCTTTCATCTTCTGGAAATTGAATAACAACTTTTACTTCATCTCTTCCTCTTTGAAAACTTTGAACTTCTAGTCCATAGAATGCCTCTCGTATTTGCGAACCAAGCATCATCATATTTATACCATAATTAGCAGCTGATGGCAATAATTTTATCTTTAACTCTTCTTTGCCTATTGAAAAATTATCACCTATATTAAATACCCCGGGATACTGGGATAATTTTTCTAATAACTTATCACGAGCGTTCAGCAAGTCATCTGTATATTTACTGGTTAATTGTATATTAATTGGAGCTCCTGCAGAGAATAGGCTTGAAAAAAATGATACATCTTCAGCCCCCACAATTTCAGGTGTAATTTCTCTCCATCTTTTTACTACCTCCTCAGTACCTATTGGTCGTACTTCGCCAGGAGCTAGCTCTAGAGTTATCTCGCCCATATTAGAACCACCATAATCAACATCCAGAGCTCCGGGTCCTCTTGAAGTTCTTGACCGTAGTGGTTGATATCCTAAAGTTGATAATGTATTCATAATAATTTGCTTATTTGGATATTCATTTTCTAGCTGTTTCTTTAATTTTTCTGCTGATTTCTGCAATAACAAGAAACCTTTTTCAGTAACTTCAATAGGTGTTCCAACGGGATATTCAATAGCACCTATAGCTAAATCACCTTCTATTGGAGGAAAGAAAGTAAATTTCATGTATCCTCCAGCAATTATAGATACAGTTAAAATAAAAATAGAAATTGATATTAATAATGTTGAAATAATATTGTTTGTTACCCACTGCAACAAGGGGATATAGTAATTTTTTATAAATTGCTCTAAAGCAAATTTTATATTATTCTGTATGGATTTCCACTTATTAGATATAGATCTTAACAAAAAATATTTACTTGTTTTTTCAGTACTATGAGCAAGATGCGCTGGTAGTATAGTTAGCGATTCAAATAAAGACCACGATAGAACATATATAGTAATCAAAGGAATAATCCTCCATATTGCACCAATAGTTCCACCAACTGCAAGCATAGGTGAAAATGTTACAATAGTGGTTAAAATAGCAAAAATAACAGGTATTGATACTTGTGTTGCACCTTTGATAGCTGCTTGCTTAGGATCAAGCCCCCTCTCTCTGTACAATGCAACATTTTCACCAACAACAATTGCATCATCAACAACTATTCCTAAAACAAGAATAAAAGTAAATAATGATAACATATTTACAGAAACATCACCTATAGGCATTAACATAAACCCTCCCATAAATGAAATGGGTATTCCAAGAGATACCCAAAATGCTAGCTTGGGCCGCAAAAACAAAGCTAATATAAAAATAACTAGTATCAATCCATATTGAGCATTCTTTACTAGTAAATCAATTCTACCTCTTAAAATCCTTGCATCATTATTCCAAGGCGTTAGTCTAATTTCATCCGGCAACTCTTTATTCTTTTTTATAATATAATTTTCTACAGCATCAGCAATTTTTAAAGCACTTTGGTTTCCAACTCTAAAAACTCTAATCAATTTAGATGGCATTCCATTAAACATAAGTTCTAAATCAATATCTTTATATCCATCAGTTATAACGCTTATATCTTTAAGTTTAATCACTCCACCATTAAGTGTAGAAATAATGGGGATATTCCCAAAACTTTCTTTATTATAGCTTTGATTTTCTGATCTTATTAATATTTCTCCATCTAAAGTTTTAATACTTCCACTTGGTAGATTTATTGAATTTACTCTAATTGCTTGAGCTACTTGACTAAATGATAAATTATGTTTCTGTAGTGTATTATTTGATATTTCTATTTTAATCTCAGGAGCTTTTTTACCTGATATCCTAGTATAGGTTATCTCTGGTAATGAATTTATTTCATCTTTTATGTCATCAGTTAATTGAGTTAAAGACTTTTCATCTAAGTTCGCTGATATGGCTACAGTAATAACTTCTGCAACAGCTACAAACTGACGCACATTGGGTGGTTCTACATCATCAGGGAATGTAACTATAGCATCTACTTCTGATTTAATTTTATCAAGCATATCACTTGCATTTTGTCCTGGTAATAATTCTGCACTTACGCTACCTATACTTTGGGATGCTACTGAAGTGAGTTGCTTTATTCCTTCTAGTCCTTCTAATTGTTGCTCGATTGGTATACATATTGATTCTTCAATAGATTCAGGAGATGCTCCTGGATAAACTGCACTGACGCTAATTATATCAACTTTAATTTCTGGAAAAACCTCTTTTCTTAAAAAAGGAATTGCAAAAATACCAGATACAATAATAAAAATCATAAGCATATTTGCTGCTACACTATTATTTACAAACCAGCGTATTATATTTTCCATTATATTTCCTATTCAGACTTTACTTTAACATTCATTCCATCAATGAGTGTTGATAAGCGCGAAGTTAGCAACTTATCATTAAAAAATATACCTTGTTTAATAAATGCCATATTATTTTCATATCTCCAAACTATTATATTTCTTTTACGTAATTTATTTGATTCATCAACTATCCAAATAGCATTGTCTCTAACAAGAGACCTTCGTATTTTAATAACCTCAGTCTGCCTTAATCCCTGTATAGTTGCTTTTACAAATTGGCCAATAGTTAATAGATTCTTTCTATTACTACTTAAATTAATTTTAGCAACTATAACCATCATTTTAGTTTGTGGATCTGTTTCAGCTTCGGTTCTAATAATTTTACCATTCCAAATATTTGAGTGTTGTAATGTAATAGATTTAATTTCTACATCAAGTTGATTTTCTTCAGAGATTCTTTTACCATCAAATTGTAATCCTGTAAATTGTATATCTTGATCAGTTATAGGCAATCTAATTTCATAATAATCTGTCGAATATATTAATCCTAGCGGAGTACCAATAAACACAGTTGACCATGTATCTATATTATTTTTTCTTACCCTTCCATTAAATGGAGCAATTATAGTAGTTCTTTCAATGTTTCTTTTTGCCTGTTCTGCTTGCGCTTTAGCAGCTTCTAAAGTAGCTTTTGCTTGAGCTAATTGAGGTTTACGTAAAGTTAATGCGCTAGCCTCTCCTTCACCAATCCGCGCCCATTCTTTATTTGCCATATCAGATTCTGCTAGCTCTCTTTCAAGGTTAACTTCAGCATTAAAAACATTAGAATTTGCTGATATAAGAGCTAACTCATAGTCTCTTTTATCAAATTTAATTAATGTATCACCTTTTTTAAAACTTGCGCCTGCTTTCATATTATCTGATAGCCATTTAACTTGAGCATTAATTTCTGATATAAGAGGAAGTTCTAAACTTGGCATCACTACTCCTTGTGATTGAATACTAGCATAAACATCCTGTTTTATAAGAGATTGTGCGCTTACTAGGGGTATAATAGTTTCTTGTTTTTCTAATATTGCTTCGCTCTTTCCTTTAATTAAGATAATTGATACCAGAATAGTAATTAATAAAGTTAAAACACCTATATATTTTTTCATTTTTCTTCCATTTCAAAATTTAGTAATGTGGCTTGCTCATCGCCACCTAAGGCTAGGATGAGATCCAAACGATTATTTAATCTTCTTCTTTTTAATTCTAAATATTGTGATCTAATATCATTATATTGTTTTTGACTGTTTAATACCAACTCTAATGTTGTTATTCCTTTATCATATCGTTCACGAGCTAATTGATATGCGCTCTTTGATTGTTCTTGAGCAACTTTAAATGATCTTAATTGGTTATTATAAGATTCTTCTAGTTCTATCAAACCTTCGACTTCAGTAAATGCCTCTAATAAGGTAATATAAAGATTTTCAATGGTTTCATTTCTAACTGACTCTTGTACTTTAATTGCTAATCTAAGTTTTTTCTGATTAAATATTGGAGATGCAACAGATAAACCAGCATTCCATATACCATTTTTATCATTAAATATTTCGCTTAATTCTTTAGCTGAAGTACCAGCAGATGCATTAAGTATAATACCTGGTAAAAGATTTCTTTTCTTTTGACCTAATCGCATACCTTCTGCTTCAATTTTTGAAATTGCCGCTTTTATATCTGGTCTTCTCTTTAATAGGTCTGCTGGTATGCCCTTGGTAATACTTGGTATACTATCAAACAATTGATTTGTAGGAGTAAACTTATTTGATGGATATTGACCTTGAAGCACATTAAGCACCCTAAAAATATTGTTTGCTTGTGCTTGACGCACTTCAATCTGAACCTCAGCTATAGCAACAGATGTTTCAGCAAGTCTATAATCAAGGCTCGATTTAACACCCTTATCATACCTGTCTTTTACCATATCTCTAATTTCAACTAAATTATTATATGATGCTTTTGCTATTTCTACTTGTCCATATGCTTCTTCAGCTTGTAAATATGTCTTAACAGATTGGACGAGAGTTGAAAATCCAATATATGAAAGTTCATATTTCATTGCTTCATAATCTTTTAGAGCAGCTTTTCGAGCATTTAATGCTCTTCCCCATATATCTATCTCCCACTGAGTTGATAGTTGAAGTCCATATGTTTCTGAATCAAAGGAAATAATATCACTATCATCTACATCTGAATTTTGGTTTTGGTTCTCTGGTAAAAATGATTCTGCAAAACCAAAAGTAGCTAAATTTTGAACAGATTTATTTCCACTAAGCAATCCATTAAGTGTTGGATAAATATTTGCGCCTTGAATTCTAGCAGTTTGCATAGCTATCGAATTACGATAAATAATATTATTTAAAGTTTTATTTTGCGATTTAACTTTTTCTATAAATGAAATAATTGTAGAGTCAGTTAAGATCCCCCACCATACACCGGTTACACTTTGATTATCTGATATATCATATTCCCACTTATTGGGTATTTCAATTTCTATATCATCTAAATTATATTTGGGTACACAACCAAAAACAAGCAAAAGGAAAAATTTAATAGTTGCATGATCAACTAATTTCTTCATCTAAGCTTTTATTTATTTTAATTAATACTTTTTTAAATATTTCTATTTCTTCCTCAGAAATATATTTTTTAATCTGCTGTCTAGTTTTTTCCATTATTGGAACAGCATCAACAAACAATTCCTTACCATTATTTGTAAGGACAATCCGCTTAATTCTACTATCAATTTGATCTGCAACTCTTACAACTAATGATTTTTTTTCCAATATATCTAAAATCCTTGTTATACTCCCTTTATCCTTAAGGCATATATCAGATAATTGTTTTTGTGATGGATTACCTAATTGCCATATAGGTCCCAAAACCATCCATTGATCAAGCGAAATATCAATCCCATCTTCCTGTGAGTTCTGAACAAACTTCCTCATCATCCCTTTATGTGCACTTGAGATTAGCATCCCCATCTCCATATGAATTTGCAGTGATTTTTTGTTGTCCATATATCAAATTTACATCAATATATTGTTGATACAACAACTAATTATTTTTAAATTTAATCGAATCAGGCTAGATTAATAGATTATCTCTGAAGTATAATGTTGATAATTAAAATTATATCAAGGACATTTACAATGCCATCATTGTTCGTATCTGCATTAGATTCATACGCATCTTCCTCTAATGCAATATTTAAAATATTTATTACATCAAGAATATTAACTATACCATCACCATTCACATCATATTCGTTTTCAATATTTAAAAATTGATAAATAAATTCATATGCATCATCTTGGATTTGATAAAAGTATTCATTAGGTCCTGTAAACCAATTCCCATTTACTGCTCCCCAATATTCATGCAATAAACCTTGTTCATAAACTAGCACATTC
>CAYFHL010000057.1:0-7890 GCA_964342955.1 uncultured bacterium | reverse complement strand
CAAATTGTTACTTTGCAGAAGAGTACAACATCATTACTACATGCAATAAAAGATATAGAAAATTAATTTTTTTCAATTTTTATTATGATTAAAAAAGAAAGAAGACCAGTCCAAGAAATTAATTCATCATCAATGGCAGATATTGCTTTTTTGCTTCTAGTCTTTTTTCTTGTCACAACAACAATTTCAATGGATAAAGGAATTAGTTTAGTTTTACCATCAGAAGGTAATGAGTTAGAGGTAAATAAAAAAAATATAGTTAATATTTTAGTAAATGAAACAGGAAAAGTTTTATTAGATGACAAACCAGTCAAAATAAAAGATATTAAATCGATAGTTGAAAGAAAAACATCAAATAACCCTAATATGATATTTTCAGTTCAAACTCACCCAAGAACTAAATATCAAATTTATTTACAAGTATTAGATCAGTTAAAAGAAGCAAAAGCAACAAAGATTTCTATTGCAAATCCACCTATTTTTTAAATGAATATTAAACGAAAAACACGTACAAGTAGCGAAATATCTACTGCATCATTACCTGATATTATTTTTATGCTACTAATATTTTTTATGGTTACGACTGTAATGAGGGAGTATGAAGGATTGGATGTAATTATGCCCCGTGCAAAAATGATAGAGAAGCTAGAAAGTAAGCGACATACAACTTATATATGGGCGACAAAAGATGGTTTGATTTCTGTAGATGATAGATTAATTAATATGAAAGATTTGTCAACCGTAATATATACTAAAGTAGCTCAAGATCCAAAGGTAACTGTTTCTTTAAAATCTGATGAAAAAGCAACGATGAAATTAATTACAGATATTCATACTCAATTAAGAAAAGCAAGCGCACTTAAGTTAAATTATTCAGCATTAACGGTAAAGCCGAGTCAATGAGATCAGACCCCTTACTAATAGATTATCCCATACGTATTAGAGAAGTAACAATAGGTGTAATTATATTTATTACATTAATATTTTATATATTCCCAAGATTTTTAGGTGAAGGTGAAAAAATAAATTATACTATAGTTGAAGAAATAGAAACATTTGATATCCCTCAAACAGAACAAATCAAAATTCCTGAACCACCTGCGCGACCTTCAGTTCCAGTTGCTTCAGAAGATGAGTTTTTTGATGAAGATATAACTATAGAGGATACAGATTTTGATGACTTTGAAGATTGGGATGCACCGCCGCCGCCATCAGAAGGTCCTAAATATGTATTTATACCTTTTGACAAGCCCCCAACACCAAAAATACCTATCAGGCCTATTTATCCAGAAATAGCGCAAGAAGCAGGCATTGAAGGAACTGTACTTATACAATTTTTTATAGATAGTAAGGGCAATGTAACTGAAGCATGGGTTTTAAATGAAGGTATTCCAAATACAGGTCTAAACGAAGCAGCATTAGATGCAGTAAAAAAATCAAAATGGAAACCTGCTCAACAAAGAGATAAAAAAGTTGGTGTTTGGCAGACAGTTCCTGTAAAATTTGAACTCACTTCAAATTAAATATTTGCTTTTATAAATTCTCGGTTCATTCTAGAAATATTTTCAGTTGAAATTCCTTTAGGACATTCAGCCTCACAAGCCCCGGTATTTGTACAGCTTCCAAAACCTTCTAAATCCATTTGTTCTGACATATTTATAATTCTCTTAGAAGATTCTACTTTGCCCTGAGGTAGCAAAGAATATTGGGATATTTTTGCACCTACAAAAAGCATAGCAGAAGAATTTTTACATGCAGCAACACATGCACCACAACCAATGCATGTTGCAGAATCAAAGGCATTATCTGCATCTTCTTTGTTAATAGGAATTGAGTTTGAATCTTGAGTATTACCGGATGTATTAATTGAAATATATCCTCCAGCATGCTGTATTCTATCAAAGGCACTTCTATCAACAATTAAATCTTTAATGATAGGGAATGATGTTGCTTGAAAAGGCTCAACATAAATTACATCACCATCTTTAAATTTTCTCATATGTAATTGACAAGTTGTTGTCAATTTATCTGGTCCATGTGCTCTACCATTGATAAACAAAGAACAAGATCCACAAATTCCTTCTCTACAATCATGATCAAATGAAATTGGATCTTCATCACTTTGTATTAATTTAGAGTTTAATACATCGAGCATTTCTAAAAAAGACATGTCAGGGGTAATATTATCAATATTATAATCTACCAGCTTACCCGTTGATTTAGAATTCTTTTGTCTCCATACTTTTAGTTTTAGTTTCATAAAAATTATTTATAACTTCTTTCTTTTACTTCAATATTTTCAAACGTCAAATGTTCTTTATGTAGAACAGGTTCCTTATTTTTTCCTAAATACTCCCATGCAGATACAAATTGAAATTCCTTTTTTCTTTGAGCTTCGCCTTCTTTTGTTTGATGTTCTTCACGAAAATGACCACCACATGATTCTTCTCTTTTGAGAGCATCTATTGCGAATAATGAACCAAGCTCTAAAAAATCAGCTACTCTAAAAGCTTTAGCTAGTTCTTCATTATACTGATCAGAAAACCCTGGGACCTTTACATCTTTCCAAAATTGTTTTTTAAGTTCATTGATTTCATTAATAGCTTCATTTAAGCTTTTTTTATTTCGCGACATTCCGCATTTATTCCACATAATTTTACCAAGTTTTTTATGGAAATAATCAACTGAAAGACTTCCTGGATTATTAATAAAATAATTAACTTGATCTTTAATATTTTTTTCTGCCTCGATAAACTCTTTTGAATCATTTGGAATTTTTCCAGTACTAATATCTTTTGATAGATAATGTCCTATTGTATATGGTAATATAAAATAACCATCAGCTAGTCCTTGCATTAATGCAGATGCTCCTAATCTATTTGCACCATGATCTGAAAAATTACCCTCACCAGTAACATAAAGCCCTGGAACAGTACTCATTAAATTATAATCAACCCATAATCCCCCCATCGTATAATGAACAGCAGGATAAATCATCATTGGGGTTGTATATGGGTTCTGATCAATAATTTTTTCATACATTTGAAAAAGATTTCCATACTTCTTTTTTATTATAGATTTCCCGAGCTTCGTAATTATTTGATTATCGTTTTCATTAAGTCCTTCAATGTGTGCTTGCTCTTTTCCATATCGTATAATAGCTGCAGCAAAATCTAAATAAACAGCTTCTCCAGTTTTATTTACTCCATACCCAGCGTCACATCGTTCTTTAGCAGCCCTTGAAGCCACATCTCTTGGTACAAGATTACCAAAAGCAGGATATCTTCTTTCTAAAAAATAATCTCTATTTTCTTCAGGTATATCTGTAGGTTTTAATGAACCTGAACGAATTAATTTTGCATCATCAATGTTTTTGGGAACCCAAATTCTACCATCGTTTCGTAATGATTCAGACATTAAAGTTAATTTGGATTGATGATCTCCAGAAACAGGTATACAGGTAGGGTGTATCTGTGTAAAACAGGGATTTGCAAAAAACGCGCCACGTTTATGTGCTTTCCAAGATGCTGTAACATTGCTTCCCATAGCATTTGTTGATAAATAGAAAACATTCCCATAACCACCAGTAGCGAGCACAACTGCATGAGCAGAATGTCTATCAATCTTTCCATTTACCAAATCTCTTGTAATTATTCCTCTTGCCTTGCCATCGACCTTGACAATATCTAACATTTCATGTCTATTGAACATTTTAATTTTTCCTCTTGAAATTTGTCTATTCATCGCAGAATATGCGCCAAGAAGCAATTGTTGGCCTGTTTGACCTTTAGCATAAAATGTTCTGGAAACTAATACTCCACCAAATGATCGATTATCCAAAAGGCCACCATAGTCTCTTGCAAAAGGAACCCCTTGTGCAACACATTGATCTATTATATTTGCTGATACTTCTGCAAGTCTGTAAACATTAGCTTCTCTTGATCTGTAATCACCTCCTTTTATAGTATCATAAAATAATCTATAGATTGAGTCACCATCTCCTTGGTAATTTTTTGCTGCATTAATTCCGCCTTGAGCTGCAATAGAATGTGCTCTTCTAGGAGAATCTTGAAAACAAAAAGCTTTAACATTATATCCTAATTCAGCTAAAGTTGCTGAGGCTGAGCCACCAGCAAGTCCAGTACCAACAACAATAATATCAAGCTTACGTTTATTTGCTGGGCTTACTAAATTAATTTTATTTTTATGATTTGTCCATTTTTTTCTAAGCTCACCGATTGGTACTTTTGAAATAAGTTTTTTAGAGGAATCATTATTTTTATTATTATTCAATAGATTTATTATTTTTATATATTATTTATATGATGAAAAATTGCTATAAAACAAAATCCAAAAGGGATTATTATAATAAATAGAAATTTTATAGATTTCATTGAATTTATATAATTATTTTTTGTACCTAAAGATTTTAATGCTGATGAAAATCCATGAGATAAATGTAATGATAATAAAAGGAATGAAAAACAATATAAAAATACTCTTATAGGATTTTCAAATTTATGAATTAATTCTTCATAATATCTATTTGGATTTTCAGGTAATGATTGGATGTATTTGTAATTTATTTCAGGAATCCAAAAGTCATAAAAATGCAATAAAAGAAAAGATAATATAGCCATTCCACTAAAAATCATATTTCTACTCATCCAAGTTGAATTAGAATGTGCTAAATTTTTTTTGTAATTATATTTAGTGGCTTGATTGTTTTTATATTCCAAATAAAAACCAAGGATAAAGTGAAACAGGACGCCGACTAATAATACAGGTTGCAAAACAAACTGAACCAGAGGATTTGTTCCCATAAAGTGAGATAAAATATTAAATGTATTGGAATCAATAACTGATGTGAAATTAATTATAAAATGTTGTAGCAAAAAAAACATTAAAAATATAGCCGAAAGAGCCATAAGTATTTTTTTACCTATTGATGATTTTAATAAAATAAACATTATTTAAATGTAATCTTATAGGCTTTTCATATTATAAACCTAAGCTCTGTACGTATGTTTAATTAAAAAGGAATATCGTCATCAGAAAATGGTTCTGATGTAGGTGGTTTCATTGCTTCAGGAATATTAGATTCCTGATTATTTTCAATGGAGCCATTAGAAACTTTATCATTTTCAATTATAGGTTGTGGTTCCATTATTTCTTGTCCATATTCTTGTATTGCTTTTTGTGAAATTTTATCTCTCAACACTCTATCAGCCAAAACTGTATCATAATATTCTCCATCCTGACCTTTTTGACTTGGCATACTTACAAATAATCCATTTATTCCTTCAACTAATCGAAATCCTTTGATAATAAATCCCTCATCTGTGGTAAGATCAAAAAAAGCGCGAACCTTACCCCAACTCCCTTTATTCATTCTTTCAATTTTCAAAATAACTCCTTATTAAATATATTAGAATTTACAGGTTTTTTTTGCTAAGATAATAAACTAAAAAAAATTGTTTTTAATTAAAATTAAAACCTAAAAAATGAAAACAGTAAATGTAATTTACATATTAATATAATCAATCAAAACACATAAAAAGGAATTAAATTGAAAAAGGTATATTCTTTTGGTGATGGTAAAGCTGAAGGCAATGCACATGATAAAAATATTTTAGGAGGCAAGGGTGCAAATCTTGCTGAAATGGTTAATATAGGAATTCCGGTACCTCCAGGCTTTACTATATCTACTGATATTTGCAATTATTTTTTGAAAAACAAAAGTTATCCTAATTCATTACAGTTAAATGTAGATAGTGCAATTAATAAAGTAGAAAAAATTATGCACCAAAAATTTAATGATTTTAAAAACCCCTTATTAGTGTCAGTTAGGTCAGGAGCACGTCAATCAATGCCGGGCATGATGGATACTGTTCTTAACATAGGCCTTACCACAGAAACAATACCAGGCTTTATTGATAAGACAGGAAATGAACGTTTTGTATATGATGTATATCGTAGATTGATTACTATGTATGCAGATGTAGTTATGGAAAAAGCAAATGATATTGAGCCTATAGATGGCATTGGTATAAGAGAAAAATTAGAATTATTAATTGCAGGGATAAAAAGAAAAAATCAATTAAAATCAGATTCAGAACTTTCCACAAATCAATTAAAGGATTTATGTGAAAAATTTAAATTAGAAATTAAAAAATCTCTAGGAGAAAATTTTCCTGATGATGGAAGTATTCAGCTATGGGGCGCTATATCAGCAGTATTTAAGTCTTGGAATGGGAAGCGTGCAGTGACATATCGAAAAATAGAAGGAATCCCAAATCACTGGGGTACTGCGGTAAATGTTCAAGCAATGGTATTTGGTAATATGGGAAAAAATAGTGCAACAGGCGTAGCTTTTACAAGAAATCCAGCAACGGGTGAAAATAGTTTTTTTGGAGAATGGTTACCAAATGCCCAGGGTGAAGATGTTGTTGCTGGAATAAGAACCCCCAACCCACTTAATAATCAAACGGGGAATGTAATTAATGAAGAGACACTTGAAAATTATATGCCAATAATTTATAAACAACTTTATAAAATCCAAAATCAACTTGAACTTCATTATAATGATATGCAAGATATAGAATTTACTATCCAAAATAATAAATTATGGATGCTGCAGACTAGAACTGGAAAAAGAAACGGTAGTGCAGCAATTAGAATGGCTATTGATATGATGGAAGAAGGCTTAATTGATGAAAAGACAGCACTATTACGTATTAATGCAGATCAATTAAATGAAGTTATGCACCCTATGATTGATTTAAAATTAGAAAAAGAAGCTAATCTCATTGCAAAAGGTCTTCCTGCAGGCCCAGGTGGTGCATCAGGGCAAATTGTATTTTCATCAGATGAAGCAGAAAAATTACATAAAATTGGAAAAAAAGTAATTTTGGTAAGAAATGAAACATCTCCTGAAGATATTCATGGAATGTATGCCTCAGCTGCGATATTAACAGCTCGCGGAGGCATGACATCACATGCTGCATTGGTGGCAAGAGGATGGGGAAAATGCTGTATAGTTGGGTGCTCTGAAATACAAATTTCTATAGAAAATAATGAGTTTAGAATAAATAATATGGTTTTTAAAAAAGGAGATTGGATCACTCTGAACGGTAGCAGTGGAAATGTTTACGAGGGAAAAATTCCCTTAAAATCTATTAAATTAGAATCAAATAAATATTTTCAGAAATTAATGAAACTTGCTGATCAGTATAGTAAATTAGGTGTTCGCACTAATGCAGATAGTGCTTCAGATGCTAGACAAGCAAAATCATTTGGCGCAAAAGGAATAGGTTTGTGTCGAACAGAGCATATGTTTTTTAATCCTGAAAGAATTTCAGCTATGCGAAAAATGATAATTGCAAAAGATGAAAATGCTAGGCGCATTGCAATAATGCAATTACTCCCTTTTCAAAGGAAAGATTTTTATGAAATTTTAAAGACAATGGCGCCATATCCAGTAACAATTCGTTTATTAGATCCACCTCTGCATGAATTTTTGCCACAAGAGAATAAACAGATTAAAAAATTAGCATCAGACTTAAGCGTAAGTTTTGATAGTCTAAAAGAAAAAATTAATAAATTACATGAATTAAATCCTATGCTAGGTCATAGAGGATGTAGATTAGGAATTTCATTTTCAGAAATTACTGAAATGCAAGCGCGTGCAATTTTTGAAGCAACAGCAAAATTAGTAAAAGAAAATATAAGTCCTTTTCCTGAAATTATGGTTCCACTTATTGCGACATCTTCTGAGTTTAATCATCAAAAAAAAATTATTGATAATATTGCTAATTTAGTACAAAAAGAATTTAACATTAAATTTAAGTATTTAGTTGGTACTATGATTGAATTACCAAGAGCGTGTAC
>CAYFHL010000056.1:0-8180 GCA_964342955.1 uncultured bacterium | reverse complement strand
TTAACAACCCATTATATTGAAGAAGCTGAAAAATTATGTGATACTGTATCAATTATTGATGATGGAAAAATTATTGTTTCTGGAACACCTAAATCATTAATACAAAAATATGGAATGCCCGGATTGGAAATAAAAATTAATAAAGATATTGAACAATTAGATTTATCTCCATTTAATTTTAATTTAGTGGATAAAAAAATATTTGTAGAGACTAAGGATCCGGAAATAAATATGCCTAAAGTTATTGAAATGATTAATAATTATAATGTGAGGGTAGAAGAAATTAAAATTTCTAAAAGTTCGCTTGAAGAAGTTTTTTTGGAATTAACTGGCAAATCTATAAATAAATTAGAAAGAAAATAATGTTTACTTCAGGATTTTATGTTTTAGTAAGAAGGGAAGTCAAAAGGTTACTATATTTATATAAACAAACTCTTTTGCCAAGTGCTATTTCATCAGCTCTTTATATTATTGTTTTTGGTCAATCTCTTGGGAGTCGAATAGGATCAATAAAAGATATTGAATATATTCATTATATAATTCCAGGGTTAATTATGATGTCTGTAATTAACCCAGCTTATCAAAATTCTTCTTCAAGTATAATGCAGGCTAAATTTTTACGTTTTATTGAAGATATTTTGATTACTCCATTGAGTGGTTTAGAAATTACTCTAGGATATATAATAGGAGGCACATTCAGAGGGGTGCTAAATGGAGTTTTGGTAATATTTTTGAGCTGGCTATTAACTGGATTTTTCCCCAATAATCTTTTATTAACATTGATTTATTTGTTTACTGTCGCATGGGCTTTTTCAGGAGCTGGAGTGATTATTGGAATTTTAGCAAAAACTTGGGATAGTATTATGGTTTTTACAAACTTTATATTTACTCCATTGATATTTCTCGGAGGTGTTTTTTACTCAATAGATATGTTGCCTAGTTTTTGGAGATCATTATCGATGATAAATCCTCTATATTGGATGATCAATGGTTTAAGATATGCTAGCTTAAATATAGCTGATTCATCACATGAATTTTCTTTAGGAATAAGCATTGCGTTTGCAATAATTTTCTCTTTTATAGCCACAAAAATGTTTTCATCAGGCTATAGAATAAAGTCATAAAAATAAGAAAAATTTATTGCTGAAAAATCAAACTGATAATAAATTACATTTATAAATACGTTAAAGGAAGTAAGATGAGCAATAAAGAAAAAATACTAAATGAAATAAAAAATACACCTGTCATCGTCTATATTAAAGGTGAGAAAGATCAGCCAGCATGTCGTTGGTCAGCACAAATAGTTCATATACTAAATCAATATCCAATTGAGTATAAAGGTGTAAATGTTTTGCTAGATCCTCAAACAAGGACAACTGTCTCCGAATTTTCAGACTGGCCTACGATTCCTCAATTATTTGTTAAAGGACAATTTATTGGAGGCGGGGATATTGTTAAAGAACTTCATCAATCACATGAATTAGAAAATATTTTTTAACGAGTGTATAATTACTGGAAATTAGGTAATTGTTACTATACAGTTTTGATTGAATATTAAATTAGTAATGATCTAAATTTCTAAACCCTATTTCATGAAATTATTTAAAACAAAAGTTATTGCAATTTCTAATCAAAAGGGTGGTGTAGGAAAAACTACTTCAGCAGTAAATATTTCAGCTTTTTTAGCCGTTACAGAAACGCCTACCCTTTTAATTGATATGGATCCTCAAGCTAATGCTACTACGGGTTCTGGTCTTGAAGTTGGTACCTATAAAAAATCAATATATGATGTGATTATAGGTAAAGTAAAAATTACAGATATAATTCAAAAAACTGATTTAGAATATTTAGATATTGCTCCCTCAAGTGCACAGTTAGTAGGAGCAGAAATAGAATTAGTAAGTATGTTTTCAAGAGAGAAAATGCTAAAGGAAGCCTTAGAGTCCATTGATGGAAAATATAAATATGTAATAATTGATAGTCCGCCATCATTAGGTTTGTTAACTATTAATGTTTTCACTTCTGCTAACTCAATCCTAATACCGATACAGTGCGAATATTATGCTTTAGAAGGGCTCTCGCAATTATTAAATACAATTCGTTTGGTACAAAAACATCTAAATACCTCCTTAGAAATAGAAGGTATTATCATCACAATGTATGATAATAGATTAAATTTATCTCGCCAAGTAGTAGAAGAGGTCAATGAATATTTTGGAAATAAAGTTTATAAGACATTTATAAAAAGGAATGTTAGGTTAGGTGAAGCTCCTAGCCATGGCAAGCCAATTTTATTGTATGATATAAATTCAACTGGAGCACAAAATTATATGGATTTAGTATCCGAGATATTAAAAAATAATGAATAAGAAGAGGCTTGGAAAAGGTTTGGAAGCTCTAATACCTTCTTATGCCACAGATGATGCATTAGTTAATGGTTATCTATCAATAGATAGTATTATACCAAATAGCAATCAGCCAAGACAATCTTTTGATCAAGATAGTCTCGATTCTTTAGTGGAATCTATAAAAGAAAAAGGTATAATACAGCCATTAGCTGTTCGTGAAATTACAAATGGGAAATATGAACTTATTGCAGGCGAAAGAAGGTTGAGAGCTGCTAAAAAAGCTGGATTAGATGAAGTCCCTGTTTATCTATTAAGTGTGGATGCAGATACAGACATGATGGAGTACGCATTAATAGAGAATGTGCAAAGAGTAGATTTAAATCCAATTGAAGAAGCTGAAGCATATGCAATATTAAGTGGAAAATATGGATTATCTCAAGCACAGATTGGATCTAATATAGGTAAAAGCAGATCAGCTATTACAAATTCTCTAAGATTACTAAAATTACCTAATAAAATAAAAAATAGTTTAAAATCGAGTGAGATAACTTCAGGCCATGCGAGATCTATTCTAAGTTTAAAATCAAAGAACGAAATGTTATTATTATTTAATAAAATAATTAATGAAAAAATTAGTGTTCGTGAATCTGAGTTATATGTGAAAAGAATAAATGCTAAAGTAAATAATAATGGAAAAAAAGTAAGAATAAATAAAAAAGGGTTAGATTGTTCTAAGTTTGAGAAAAATCTTAGTAAGTATTTTGATAGTAAAGTAGTGGTTAAAAAACATATGAGTGGTAAAGGAAATATAAAAATTGAATTTGAATCTATTAGTGATTTAGAAAGAATTACTAAATTAATTTCTAAATAATATTTGTTCTGTTTTTTAAAATATTCCTAGTTTTAATAATATATTTAAATTGAAAAACAAGCATTATACAATATTTTTTGCATCTGAAAAGAATAATTATAGCAGATCATTTACAGTTAACAAAGTCCTATTAATTTGTTTTTTCATAATTGGAATTTTAATATTATTGTTATCTTCTTATGGCTTTTATCAACTAATTAATGAAGAGAATATTTTTAATGAAAATCAAAAATTAAAACTAATGGAATTTGAAGTTAATAATATGTTATCAGATTTAAATCTTTCTGGCTTACTAGACTCAACACATGTTTATGCAAAATTTTTAGAAGATTATTTTGAAAATGATACTGATTTTATTCCTAATTTATCCCCTGTTTCGGGATATGTAACTCAGGGTTTTGATGTAAACTCTGAGTATATTACTCATCCAGGCATAGATATAGCAGCAAAATATAAGGATCAGATTGTATCATCTGCTTCAGGAATGGTGATTTTTTCAGGCAAGTATAGTGATTTAGGCAATACCTTAATTATAAGCCATGCTAATGGTTTTTTTACGGTTTATGGTCACAATGATACAAACTTAGTTGATTCAAGAACTTTTGTTGATAGGGGAGAGGTGATAGCATTAGTCGGGCAAACGGGTAATAGTAAAGCCCCACATTTACACTTTGAAATTTGGAAAAATAATAAAATGATAGATCCACGTGAAATAATTAAAGAATATAATAAAAAAGATGTTTCAATCAGATAAGCCAGATAATAAAATGAGTTCTATATTAGGACCTGAATTAGAGATAAAAGGAGATGTGAATGTTTCAGGTAGTCTTCTTATATATGGTAAAGTATTAGGAAATATTATTAGCAATGGAACTGTGCAAACAGCAAAGGGTTCATTCGTTCAAGGAAATATTATTGCTAAGGATGCTTCTATTAGTGGCAAAGTTGAGGGTGATTTAAATGTAGAGAAAAAAGTAACTTTGGGAGAAACTTCATTTCTTTCTGGTAACCTTAAAGCTTCAAATTTAATTATAGAAGAAGGAGCAAAATTTGATGGTGCATGTACAATGATAGATAAGTCTAAAACTCCAAAGTCAGGATAATAAAATCAAAGGTGATAAATTATAGTATGACAAAAAAAAACCCTCACTGGCTTGCTTTTTCTGGGCTTGGTATTCAAATGGTTATGATAATGATTTTATGTTGGTGGATAGGTGGAAAATTAGAAGACTCGTTTAATATTATTACTGAGCCATGGGGACAGATATCTGGATTGTTTTTTGGAATATTCTCTGTTATATACAATTTAATCAATCAGATAAAATAATGAAAAATTTTTCTAAATTTATTTTATTGCAAACATTAGTTATCTTTATTTTAGGATTATTTCCAACATTATCTTGGGGTAAGTCATATCTTAAGGAAATATTAATTGCTTTTTTATTAAGTTTAGGCAATATGCTTTCAGGTTATTATTTAGTTATGAATACATTCGAAAAGAAGAACTCTGAATTTTATAAAACCGTATATGGTGGTATGTTGCTTAGGATGTTATTTTTATTTAGTTTTTCTATATTTGTGATTAATAATGGCTATTTGCAATCTACACCTTACATGCTTTCATTAATTATTTTTTATGTTATTCATCAATGGACTGAAATTTCATTTTGGTTGAAAAATTTAAAGGGTCGACCCGTTGAAATTTAAGTTTATAGTTTTTGTGCAAATCTCTTTACTATTCTCAGGTGGGAGTTCTGAGAAAATAGATGGAGAATATATAATGGATCATATTCAAGATGATAGAACATTTGAGATTTTTAACCCCTTAGACTATAAAGATTCAAATTATGGTGTTATAACAAAAAAAGAATGTTATGAAATTAAGAATCAGTATAAAAAGAAATATCCCAAAAAGACAGTCGTTTGGCATGGTTCAAATGCTCACCCGGATCAGCCTGCATCATGTGGAGATGGTTATTTCTACACAAAAAAAATCAAATTAGATTCCGATTGGAATAAATTTGCTAATATTCCAGTTCTAGGTAGCTTTTTTAATTGGAAATGGGATCCTAGTAAATCACTTAGTCCTTCAGAAAATCCTAATCAATTAATTATAAGTAAGCAATTAATTATGATGTGCTTAGCAGCATGCATAATAATAATAATATTTTTAATTGGTTACAGGAAGGATAAAGTAGTACAATCTGGTTTGGGTAATTTATTAGAAGTTTTTGTACTATTTATTAGAGATGAGGTTGTTTACCCAAATATAGGTAAAAAACAAGGTCGTAAATTTTTACCACTAATTTTAACATTTTTCTTTTTTATTGTAATGCTAAATTTATTAGGATTGATTCCTGGAAGTGCGACTACAACCGCCTCATTTAGCTTTACAGTTGCTATGGCATTAATTACATTTTTTACATATATAATATTTGGTAATAAAGATTTTTGGAAACATATTTTTGCAACACCAGGTGTGCCGCTTTGGTTATTGCCAATAATGATACCTGTAGAGTTGATTGGTTTATTAACCAAGCCATTTGCTTTATCAGTTAGACTTTTGGCAAATATGAATGCGGGGCATATTATAATAGCGGCTTTTTTAGGTATTATAATAAATATGAGAGTTCCTGCAGTTGCTCTTGGATCAGTTCCAATGGCACTTGCTATAAATATGTTAGAAATATTTGTAGCATTTTTACAAGGCTATATTTTTTCATTATTATCATCAATTTTCATTGGGATGGCAGTAGTGGAACATGAACATCATTAAATAAAATAAAATAAAAGGAGATATAAAATGGAAGGTGGATTAATTGCAATAGGTGCTGGTTTAGGTGCTGGTTTAGTTACAATGGGTGCTGCAATGGGTATTGGTAAAATTACAGCAGCAGCAGCAGAAGCAACTGGAAGACAACCAGAAGCTGCAGGTGATATTAGAACAACAGCTCTTATCATGTCAGCATTAATTGAAGGTGTTGCACTATTTTGTGCTGTTACGTGTTTCTTACTTTCAGGAAATGTAGGCTAGATTATTAAAATATTTATCATCATAAATTAGGAGTCCTATATGGTCGAGGTTCATGGCGGATTATTATTTTGGTCCGTAGTAACGTTTATACTATTGCTAGTGGTACTTAAAAAAATAGCATGGGGTCCTATTATTAGTGCCTTAGAGAATCGTGAATTAGAAATCAAGAATGCGCTAAATGCTGCTGAAAAGGCAAAATTAGAAGCAGAAAAAATTTCTAGTGATTACGAACAATCTATTAAAGATGCTAAAATAGAGGCGCAGAAAATAATCTCAGAGAGTAAAATTACAGCAGAAAAAGTTAAGCTTAATATAGAAAAGTCAGCTGAAGAAAAAGCAGAGTCAATACTTTCAAATGCAAAAGAGCAAATAAATGCTGAAAAAGAAAATGCGATTAATGAAATTCGTGAAATTGCAATAGATTTATCTATTGATGTTGCTTCTAAGGTAATAGGGCAAAACATAGATTCTGATAAAAACAGAAGCTTAGCTAAAGAAGCTATGGCTAATATAGGTAATTCATAGTGAAAAATAAGAGCTCGGCTAATAAGTATGCAAAGGCATTATTTAATGCATCTCTTGAACAAAATTCTTTAGCTGAAGTAAGGAATGGATTAGATTATATATTTAAAATCTCAAAAGCAATTCCAGAGTTTAATCATATTTTATTCACAAAAAATATAACTACATCAGATAAAATAGATATTTTATCTAAAGTGTTAAGTAATAATGTTGATCCATTAGTTTCTGATCTATTGTTGATCCTTATGGATAATGATCAAATTCGATTATTTGTAACGATTATGAATAAGTATAACAAATTAGTAAATGTTAGTTCTAAAGAATTAGATGTTAAAGTTACATCGCAATCAAGGCTATCATTAGATGAATTAGGATCAATTAAAACCGACTTATCTATTCAATTAGATAGTCAGATAAATATTAACAATGATACTGATAAAAGTCTCATTGGAGGAATTCAGTTAAGGATAGGAAATGTAATTATTGATAATTCTGTTTCAAATAAATTAAATAAATTAAAAAATAATCTTAAAAATAATTATGCGAATATGGAGTAAAAATGGATATTAAAACAGATGAAATAGCACTAATCTTAAAGAAGCAGCTAAAAGATTTAGATGTTGGTATTGATGTTTCTGAAGTTGGTGAAATCACTATGGTTGGAGATGGAGTAGCTAGAGTTAGTGGTTTAGAAAATGTAATGAGTTCGGAGCTGGTTGAGCTACCGAATGGTGTATACGCGATGGCATTAAATCTTGAAGAAGACAGTGTTGGATTAGTTCTTTTTGGTGATAGTAGCTTAGTAAATGAAGGTGATTTAGCTAAAAGAACAGGTAAGGTTGTTGAAGTTCCAGTTGGTGATGAGTTATTAGGCAGAGTAGTTAATCCGCTTGGTCAGCCAATTGATGGTAAGGGAGCAATTAATGCTACAAATTCTTTGCCTGTTGAGCGGAAGGCTTTAGGTGTGATGCAAAGGCAGCCTGTTACAGAGCCGCTACAAACAGGAATTAAAGCAATTGATAGTATGGTGCCAATTGGTAGAGGTCAGAGAGAATTAATTATTGGCGATCGTCAAACTGGCAAAACAGCGGTGGCTGTTGATGCAATTATAAATCAAAAGATATCTCAGACTACAGAATCTCCAGTTTATTGTATATATGTAGCTATAGGTCAGAAAGCATCTACAGTGGCTAATATTGTTGCTGAATTAGAAGATAATGGTGCAATGGAATATACTACTGTAGTTGCGGCAAATGCATCAGATGCTGCTCCATTGCAGTTTCTTGCTCCCTATTCAGGCTGTGCAATGGGAGAATATTTTAGAGATAATGGCAAACATGCATTAATTATTTATGATGATTTATCAAAGCAAGCAACTTCATATAGACAGATGTCTTTAATTTTA
>CAYFHL010000055.1:0-8210 GCA_964342955.1 uncultured bacterium | reverse complement strand
CTTCTTCCGCTTTAGCTTCTTCAGCCGGTGCGTCTTCCGCTTTAGCTTCCTCAGCCGGTGCGTCTTCCGCTTTAGCTTCCTCAGCCGGTGCGTCTTCCGCTTTTACTTCCTCAGCTGGTGTGTCTTCTACTGGTGCTGATGTCTCCTCACTTGCCTTGGCATCCTCCTCTTTTGCCTTAGCAGCAGAATCAGCAAGAGCTTTTTGTTGCGCTTCTTTTTTTGCTTTCCTCTTCTCCTCAATTTTGGCAAATTTTTCATCTTGTCTAACTTGCCATTCCGTCAAAGCCTTTGCAATTTCTTCCTCTGACTTTCCTTGATCGGCTAAACTTAATTTTAAACCTAAACCTATTCTATTCATCAAGGTCCTGACAGTATCAGAAGGTTGTGCACCTAATTTTAACCAGTGCATTACTCGCTCTTCTTTTAATTGTATACCAATATCTGTTCTTAATGGGTCATACCAACCTAATCTCTCTATTTCTAAACCATCTCTTCTTTTACGAGAGTCTATAGCTACAACTCTATAAAAGGGTCTATTTTTTCTACCCATTCTTTTCATTCTGATTTTAACTGACAATAAAAATATCTCCTATATTAACTAAATAATGGAAAGTTTTTGATTCCTTTATTTCCCATTTTTTTCATCATTTTTTTCATCTGTTCAAATTGTTTTAACAATTGATTTACCTCTTGTACAGATCTTCCACTTCCTTTTGCAATTCGCTTACGCCTTGATCCATTTATAAAATTAGGATTATCTCTTTCATACGGCGTCATTGAATTAATAATTGCATCTACCCATTTTAATTGCTTATCATTCATATTTAATTTGCCCAACTTTGATGCACCCGGCAACATCTCAACTATTTGAGAAATTGGACCCATTTTTTGTAGTTGTTTTAATTGATCTTGAAAGTCAGATAGAGTTAGACGATTATCAACTATCTTCTTTTTTAACTTTTCTGCATTTTCATGATCAAAGGTTTCCTGTGCCTTCTCAACCAATGAAATCACATCACCCATCCCTAAAATACGTTTTGCTAAACGTTCTGGGTGAAAAATTTCAAGTGCATCTAAACTTTCTCCAAGTCCAATAAATTTTATAGGCTTGGATGTTACTTCACGAATTGATAGCGCAGCACCTCCTCTTGAATCACCTTCCATTTTTGTTAAAATAACTCCTGTAATATCAATCGATTCTGAAAAAGATTTTGCTGAGTTAACAGCATCTTGCCCTGTCATACCATCAGCTACATATAGAATTTCATGAGGATTAGCTAATTTACAAACATCCTTCAATTCTATCATTAATTCATCATCAATATGCAATCTTCCAGCTGTATCAATAATTACTACATCATGATCAAGAGATTTAGATATTCCTTCCTTTACAACTCCAATTACATCCTTGCTTTTTTTAGAAAACACAGGGACATTTATCTGCTCCCCTAATATTTCTAACTGATCAATTGCAGCTGGCCTCTGTAAGTCAGCAGCAATAAGGATAGGATTCTTATGCAATTTAATTTTCAAAAAACGTGCTAACTTGGCAGCTGTTGTAGTTTTACCTGATCCTTGCAACCCAACTAGCAAAATTATAGTTTTAGATGAAGAATCAAAGGTTATTTCATTATCTTTTTCCCCAAGCACTACATTTAGTTCATCTAAAATTATTTTAATGAACTGTTGGCCAGGGGAAATAGTATCAAATACTTCCCTACCTTTTGCCTTTTCTTTTACTCTAGCAATGAATGACTTAGCAACTAAAAAATTTACATCAGCTTCTAATAAAGCTCGACGAATATCTCTTAAAGTTTCTTCAATATTCTTATCAGTGATCTTTCCATGACCTCTAATACTTTTCAAGATCTTAGAAAATCTTTGATTTAGTTGATCAAACATAAGCTAAAGATAAAACCTATAATCAAGTACAGCCAGAAAATTTAAAAAATCTGATGTATTCTTACAAGATAAATACAAAATAATCCAAAATTAAAAATCACCTTTAGTTCGACGAAGCACTATTTCTTCAGAAACTAAATTGCCTGGCATAGTAATTGAATGAACTATTACATCTGATATTTCTTCTGGCTTCAACATCTCCTTTCTAGGAAAATCAGCATCAACACTATCCCAAAAAGGAGTATCTACTGCACCTGGATGTATTGAAACTACTTTTATATTATGCTCTCTTAATTCTTCACGCAGACTATCCGCCAAACCCCTTAATCCATATTTTGATGCAACATATGCTGAAGAAAATGCATAACCTTTTTTTCCTGCAACTGAATTAATAAAAACAATACATCCTAACTTATTTTTTTTCATATTAGGAATAAATTTTCTTGAAGTTAAAAAAGATCCTTTTAGATTAACGTCCATCTGTTTATCCCAATCTTCAATACTAGTATTTTCTACTTTAGAGAATATTCCTATTCCTGAATTATTAATTAATATTTCAACATTTCCTATGCTTGAACTCTCTAAATATAATTTATTAATATCTTCAGCTTTAGTTATATCAACGGGGACAATTAAACTTTTTCCACCTTCTTTTTCTATTTTTATTGCAATAGATTTCATTTTTTCTATGCTTCTTGAAGCCATTACTACATAATATCCCCTTCGCGCAATTTTTTGTGATATTGCAGCACCTATGCCTGATGATGCCCCTGTAATTACTGCCACTTTTTTCATATTATATTTTTTTACTTTCTTCGGCTATAAGATTTAACGCACTTCCATATTTGAACCATTTTATCTGGTTGTTATTAAAAGTGTGATTGGCAATAATTTCAATTTCAGATCCATCTGGCTTATTTATAATGATTGTTAAAGGGATGCCAGGTTTAAATGAATCTAAGCCTAAAACATCAAAATGATCATCTTCTTGAATTATATCATAATCTTTTTTATTAGCAAATGTTAAGGCAAGGATTCCTTGCTTCTTTAAATTTGTCTCATGGATTCTAGCAAAAGACTTAACCAAAACAACTCTAACACCTACGAATCTAGGCTCCATAGCAGCATGCTCTCTTGAAGAACCTTCACCATAGTTTTCATCACCAATAATAATTGATTCAATACCTGCATTACGATATTCTTTTGCTACAAGCGGAGTTGAATCATATTGACCATTGATTTGATTTTTTACTAAATTCACTTTATTATTAAAGGCATTGGTTGCACCTAATAACAAATTTTGAGAAATATTTTCCAAGTGTCCTCTATACTGCAACCAAGGTCCTGCCATAGAAATATGGTCTGTTGTACACTTTCCTTCCGCCTTTATTAGAATTTTTAATTTTTTTAGATCATTGCCATTCCATTTTTCAAAACGCTTTAAAATTTGTAATCTACTTGACTTATCTGAAATTACAATATTATTATTCGACTCATCTTGAGGAGCTTGGAACCCAAGGTCCTCTACGCCAAATCCAGAACCTGGCAATTCTAAACCCTTAGGTGGGTCTAATTTTACTTTTTCTCCATCTAAATTGATGATAGAATCAATAATAGGATTAAACTTTAAATCTCCAGAAATTGCCATAGCAGTAACAATTTCAGGAGAAGCTACAAATGAATAAGTATTGGGGTTGCCATCATTTCTTTTTGCAAAATTTCTATTAAATGATGTAATTATAGAATTCTTCTGTTTTTTTTCTGATCCAGCCCTAGCCCATTGACCTATACAAGGACCACAAGCATTAGCTAACACAACAGCACCTATTTCTTCAAAATCATTTAACTGGCCATCTCTTTCAATAGTATACCTAACTTGCTCTGAACCTGGAGTAACTGTAAATTCAGATTTTACTTTTAATTTTTTTTGTTTAGCTTGTTTTGCAATTGAAGCCGCTCTATCTAGATCTTCATAAGAAGAATTTGTACAGGATCCAATCAGACCAACTTCAAGCTTAGGTGGAAAGTTATTTTCTTCTACAGCTTCTTTAAATTTAGATATAGGCCACGCTTTATCAGGTGTGAAAGGTCCATTAATATGTGGTTCTAGCTTAGAGAGATCTATTTCAATAACTTGATCAAAATACTTATCAGGATTCTGATAAACTTCTTCATCACACTTTAAATATTCAGATACAGAATCTGCTAGCAAGGAGATATCTTTTCTATTTGTTGCTTTAAGATAGTCACACATCTTCTGATCATATTCAAAAACTGAAGTTGTTGCTCCTATTTCTGCACCCATGTTACATATAGTCCCCTTTCCTGTACATGAAATAGATTTTGTTCCTTCACCAAAATACTCTACAATAGATCCAGTTCCACCTTTCACAGTTAATATACCTGCTAGTTTTAAAATTACGTCTTTGGGTGATGCCCACCCATTAAGTCTCCCAACTAATTTCACACCAATAATCTTAGGAAATTTTAATTCCCATGGCATTCCAACCATGACATCAACAGCATCAGCGCCTCCAACACCAATTGCAACCATACCAAGACCTCCAGCATTTACAGTATGAGAATCAGTTCCAACCATCATCCCTCCAGGGAACGCATAATTTTCAAGAACAACTTGATGAATTATTCCTGCTCCAGGCTTCCAAAAACCAATACCATATTTATTACATACTGAAGATAAAAAGTCATAGACTTCTTTATTAACATCAAGAGCAACTTTTAGATCCTTATCTGAACCAACTTTTGCTTGAATCAAGTGATCACAATGAACAGTACTTGGAACAGCAACAACTTTTTTCCCCGCCATCATAAATTGAAGTAAAGCCATCTGAGCAGTGGCGTCTTGCATTGCAACTCGATCTAAAATAAATTCCGCATAACTTTGACCTCTTTTCAATGAGATCTCATCTCCGTGTAAATGCGAAAATAAAATCTTTTCAGTAAAAGTTAGTGGTCTTTTCAATTTTTGTTTTGCAAACTCAACCCTATGTGGCAAAACTGAATAAAATTGTTTGATACGATCTATATCAAAAGTCATTTAATCTCCAACTTTAAGCATTAAAAGGAACTTATATTCATATATAAGTGTACAATTTACTACATATTTATATTTTTATTAAGCACAATAGAACTTAAAAGAAAACACATTATACCTTATATTTTGTTATATGTATTATAAACAAATTAAGATTTTTTATATATTATTATTTTCCACAACCATAGTCACAGCAACTACATTTAATTTTAAACTTAACTATGATGGAGACTTTATTTATAATGGTCAACATTTGATATATCCAAAAACAAATGCCGCAATTTTTCATAATAAACATGAAATGGATATTTTACGATTAAGAGTTGCTGCAGACAGCAAAAATGAATTACAAGTAATCTTAAAAAATCCTAAATGGAAATCAATACCTAACTTTAACAAAAATTTACCTATAATAAATCAAATTATTATTAATGAACCATTTATTTATAAAGGTGTCTCTACTATTTTTTGTGATATTGTTCCATGGAAATTAACTAATAATAATTTAGAAGTATTATTAGAAGCTGAAATCATTATAAGTGTAGAAAATAAAGTAATACCATTTAAATCATTTCATCCTGAACTTATTAATGGTGTAGCTGACTATAGTATAAACAGTAATAGTGATGGAGTACAGTATCTTATTTTATGTTCTAATCATCTTATTGATGCTGCAGAAATTATATCTAATATGCATCAAAATGAAGTTCCAGTTGCAAATCAGCTCAAAACTGATATAATAGTTGTAGATGAAATTCTAGATTCAAATCCTAATCAAAATCCAGAAGATTCAATTAGAGATTATCTGCTAAATAGAATTAGTAATGACTCTAATTATGATTTAAAGTATCTTATGATAATTGGCGATGAAAATGCCATCCCTCCAATATTCTATGAAGGAGTTCCATCTGATGATTTTTATACCTCAACCTCACTTTCTAATGGTGATGCACAATTGTATAGTGGTAGAATACCTGCAACAACTTTATCACAAGCTACATCAATAATTAATAAAATTAGAGATTACACTTTAAATCTTCCTCATGGAATTTGGAAAAGCAAAATAGCCTTAGTTGCTGATGACTTAAATAGATCTTGTAACATTACATATGGGGAAGCTTCTCATACTAACAATAGTCAAGATATATATAATTTGCTAAGTCCTTTATTGCCTATTTCTCCATTTTATGGAGTAAACTATAATCTATCACCTCAACCAGGGGGATGTTACTACCCAGAATTAACAAATGAGTTGATAAATTCAATAAACAGAGGTTTAGGATTAATTAATTATATTGGACATGGAGATCCTGAAACTTGGGCAGGAGAACAAATATTAACAAAATCTCGAGACTTGAGCTTAATATATCCTGATGATCAAAAACTTGCTATATGGTTAGCAGGAACATGTTCCTTCGGCAAGTACTACAATCAAGATACTTTTATGGAATCTTTACTCTATAGTGATGGTGGAGCTATAGCAGTTATTTCGACAACTGATGTTATTGGTTATACAGATAATAAAAATTACTTAGAGAATTTCATGGACCATGTATATAAATATGTAGATGATCAAAACAATTACAGATTAGGTGAAATTGTTTTTTTATCAAAATTTGGAGACAGATTATTTCATATCTTTGGCGATCCAGCTTTAAAATTACCTTTCCCTAAAAAAGATTTAAATCTAACAATTGAAAATCCTACTGAACTAGCTATCATTGAAGAACAATATATAAATCTAAATAATTCAAATTTAACTACACTTATCGCAATGGAATCCGCAAATAATATAGTGCAGTCATTTAATGTTGTTAATAATAATTCAATCGAAGTTGAATACACTATACCAGGATCTATATTCTCGCAATCTACTTTTAATGGTAATTCAGCTTGCTTTAGAGTTCCAATTGATGTTGATATGTGCAATAATTGCTTTGCAGACTTAATAATTTATCAAGAAGATAATTTTGATCATGGAAAAATTCAAATGATTAAGAACATTCCATTTATTAATAATATTATTTACTTTAATGATAACATAGGGCCCCAAGTCTCTATTTATCAAGAAGATAGACAAATAGTAAACTATTCACCTATATATGAGGATTTAAGCTTAGAGATTATACTAGAAGATGAGTCTGGTATTAATTTGATGGGTGGAATAGGGCACAACTTGAAATATTGGTTTGATGAAAATGAGCCCACTCTCATTTCAGGGGAAGATTTTATATATAATGATAATTGTATCTCAGGAAAAATAAATTTATTTTACAATGACCAACTTTCTATTGGTAGCCATATATTTAATTTAGAAGCATGGGATGGTTTAAATAATCTAACAACATTTTCAATTAATGTTGATGTTATAAAAAATCAATATAACAATGATAATTTTTCATTAGATTATGTTTACCCATTCCCAAACCCGTTCAGTGAATATACATTTTTCACAATGGTGTTATCAGAACATCCTGCTGATATTACATTATCAATCTATAATATTGAAGGGAAAAAAATAAAAACTCTTAAACATTTCACAGAAACACCATTTGTCAAAATTCGATGGAATGGATTAGATGAAAATGGTAATAAGATTGCTAATAATACTTACTTGTATCATATTCAGGCAACAACAATGAATAATGATCAGTTTGAAAATATTTATAAAATTACAAAAATAGAATGAAATTAATCTTAGCTTCAACAAGCCCCAGAAGAAAAACAATCTTATCAAAGCTTGGTATACCTTTTGATATTATTCATCCTAATGTTGATGAAAAAATAATTTCATCAAAACTCCCACCAGATCAATATTCCATTCAAATAGCAAAACTTAAATGTGATGCAATTTCAAATATAAAACCAAATTGCTTAGTTATTGGAGCAGATACAATTGTTGTTTTAGATGGCTTGATTATTGGCAAACCCGAAAACAAACTTGATGCAAAAAGAATATTGCAATCATTAAGCGGTAGGAGTCATCAAGTATATACGGGAGTTTATTTCAAATTAACTTCAAAGCAAATTTCTTATGGATTCTATGAAAAAACAAATGTAAAATTTCATACTTTAAACAAATATGAAATTGATCTTTATATAAGAGAACATAAGCCTTTTGATAAAGCAGGGTCATATGGTATCCAAGATCTAAGCGCAATATTTGTAGAGACAATAAAAGGCTGTTATGATAATGTTGTAGGATTCCCTTTATCAAGGTTCTATAAAGAATGTGATTTATTAAATATTAATT